>VHBQ01000044.1 GCA_016871855.1 Gemmatimonadota bacterium | reverse complement strand
CGCCTGATGGATCTCATCGCGCCGCTCGGGAAGGGACAGCGCGGCCTCATCGTGGCGCCGCCCCGCGCGGGCAAGACGATCCTGCTCCACAAGCTGGCGTTGGCCATCGCCGAGAATCACCCGGAGGTCACGCTCATCGTGCTGCTCATCGACGAGCGGCCCGAGGAGGTGACCGATTTCATCGCGACGGTGCCGGGAGCGGAGGTGATCGCGAGCACCTTTGACGAGAAGGCGTCGCGCCACGTGCAGGTGGCCGAGATGACCATCGAGCGGGCGAAGCGGCTGGTCGAGGAGGGGCGCGACGTCGTGATCCTGCTCGATTCGATCACGCGGCTGGCGCGCGCGCACAACACGGTGATTCCCATGTCGGGGCGGCTGTTGTCGGGCGGCGTGGACGCGAAAGCGATGGAGCGGCCGAAGCGCTTCTTCGGCGCGGCGCGCGCCATCGACGGGGGCGGCACCCTGACGATCGTCGCCACCGCGCTGGTGAGCACCGGATCGCGCATGGACGAGGTGATCTTCGAGGAGTTCAAGGGTACGGGCAACATGGAACTCGTCCTCGATCGCGACATCGCGAACCGCCGCATCTTCCCGGCGATCGACATCCAGAAGTCGGGGACGCGGAAGGAGGAGCTCCTGCTGACGCCGGAGGAGAAGAACCGCATCTTCCTGATCCGGCAGTTCCTGGGCGACATGCCGGCCGAGGAGCAGGTGCTGTTCTTGGCCAAGCGGATGGGGCGCACGAAGACGAACGCGGAGTTCTTCAAGAAGATGGTGGAGGGGGACGTGTGATGGATGGCAGATGGCGGATGGCGGATGGCAGACGGTGGACGGTGGAGGGTGGACGGTAGATGCACGAGCTGCCGGGGCGCATTCTGGCCATCGACCTGGGCGATCGGCGCGTGGGACTCGCGATGAGCGACCCGTCGCGGCTGATCGCGCAACCTGCCGGCTTCATCGAGCGTAGGGCGGGCAAGCGTCCGCCGCTGACGGCGCTGCTCGCGAAGGCGGTGGAGATCGGGGCGACGGGATTCGTGGTGGGGTTGCCGCTCGACGAGGCCGGGGAGGACACGCCGCGCGCCGCGGAGGCGCGTCGGCTCGCGCACGAGCTCGAAACGCGCACGGGGCATCCCGTGCGGCTGCTCGACGAGCGGTTCACCACTTCGGCGGCGCTGCGGGCGGTGAAGGCGATGGAAGGATCGACGCGGGGGCGCCGGGGAGACGTGGATGCGCTTGCCGCAACGGTGCTGCTGGAGCAGGCGCTGGCGCATGGGGAACGGTTGTTCCAGAGCAGCGCGGAGAAACACAGCGTGGCCCGGAGTACCACGGATGGAGACGAGGATGCGTAATCGCACCTGGTTTGGGCGCGGCGGGGTGCTGGTCGCGAGCGCGGCGGCGCTGTGCGTGGCGGCCGCGTGCGGCGCGCCGCGCGGGCCGATGCAACGGGTGACGATCCCGAAGGGGGCGAGCTTCCGTGTCGCCGCCGAGTCGCTGGCCGCGCACGGGCTGGTGGGCAATCCCCGGCTCTTCGCGTTCTACGCCAAGCTGCTGCGCCGGGATCGCACGATGCGCTACGGCACCTACATGCTGGCGCGCGGCACGAGCTGGAACGAGTTGCTCTACGACTTGCGGCGCGGCAAGGGGATCGTGCACACCGTGACGATCCCGGAGGGCTACGATCTGTCGCAGATCGTGCCGTTGCTGGCGGCCAACCTCGACGTCTCGCACGACTCGCTGGAAATGGCGATTCGCGACACCACGCTGCGGCGCGAACTCGACATCCCGACGCCCTCGCTCGAGGGGTATCTCTTCCCGGATACCTACACGTTTCCGGACCAGGTGACGGCGCACGAGGCCGTGGCGACGATGGTGCGGCGCTTCCAGCAGGTGTGGAAACCCGAATGGGACGCGCTGGCCGACAGCCTTCGGCTCAGGCGGCATGACGTGGTGACGCTTGCGTCCATCGTGGAGCGCGAGGTGCGCAAGCGCGAGGAGGGGCCCGTGGTGGCGGCCGTGTACCTCAACCGCCTGCGGACGCGGATGCCCCTGCAGGCCGATCCCACGGTGACGTACGCGCTGGGGAAGCGCCCGGGGCGCGTGTACTACAAGGACCTGCGGGTGAACTCGCCTTACAACACGTACCGGGTGCAGGGGCTGCCGCCCGGCCCCATTGGGTCACCGGGGCTGGCCGCGCTCGAGGCGACGCTCAATCCGGCGAAGGTGCCGTACCGGTTCTTCGTGGCGCATCCGGACGGGCACCATGAGTTCCGCACGACGTACCGGGAGCACCTCGAGGCCATCCGCATGGTGCGCAGCCAGGCGCGCGCGGATTCCGCGGCGCGCGAGGCGGCGATGCTGCGCGCGGCGCGCGACTCGGCGGCGCGGGCGGCTGGTGCCCCGCTGGAGTCGCTCCCGCCGATGCCGGTGCGAAGGCCGCGGCGCTAGCCGCGCGACCGGCGACCGCTACGACGCGTCCAGATCCTCGCGGAGCACGACCGCGCCACGCAGGTAGGCGTGGCGCGCCGGCGGCGCATCGGCGGGCGCCTCGACGTGGAGCAGGACGCGGATGCAGCGGGGCAGCGCCTCGCGCACGGGGAGCTCGGCGGCGCAGAGCATCGGCACGTGCGTCCAGCCCATCGCGCGAGCGCCCTGCGCCGGGTAGCCGCTGGTCAAGTCGCCGGTGCACGTGAAGAAGGCGCTGACCACGCGCGACACGTCGAGGGCGTTGCGGTCGAGCAGGGTGCGCAGCAGTTCCTGCGTCGCGTCGACGAGTTGCGCCGCGTCGTCGGCGGCGACGGTGGTGGCCCCGCGCAGGGCTCGCAGCGGCATACCCAAATGTCGCGTGCGGCGGGCGCGTGGAGCAAGGGAACGGCTGCGTTCGCACTCGGCAGGGTCGGCCCCGCCGTCGACCGTCTGCCGTCCCCCGTCCACCGTCTGTAGTTTGAGTTGATGCCCTCACCCACTGCCATCGTCTCCTCGCGCGGCGCGAAGCGCCTTGCCGCGGGGCACCCGTGGGTGTTCCGCAGCGATCTCGCGAGCGCCCCTGACGCGCCGCCCGGCGTGGTGCGCGTTGCCGATGCGCGCGGACACGCGCTGGGCTGGGCGTGGTGGAGCCCGGCGTCGGAGATCGTCCTGCGGCGCGTCACGCGCGACGCGAACGCAACGATTGAC
Source organism: Gemmatimonadota bacterium (assembly GCA_016871855.1). Lineage (GTDB taxonomy): Bacteria > Gemmatimonadota > Gemmatimonadetes > Gemmatimonadales > Gemmatimonadaceae > PNKL01. Next base: position 16,908 of record VHBQ01000044.1, on the reverse strand, counting down.
GGCGCGTGGTGGCACGGGCGCCTGCGGCGCGCGGCCGAGCGTCGCGCGCCGCTCGGCGCCGTGACGAACGCGTGCCGAATCGTGCACGGCGAGGGCGATGGGCTGCCCGCACTCGTGGTGGATCGCTACGACGAGTGGCTGGTGGTGCAGCTGCTCTCCGCGGCCGTCGAGGCGCAGCGCGCGCTGATCATCGACGCCCTGCGCGAGCTGTTCGCCCCCGCGGGGATCCTGGCGCGCAACGACGCGCCGGTGCGCGCGCGCGAGGGGCTGGCGCGCGACGTGGAGCTTCTCGACGGCGCGGTGCCCGAGGCGGTGGAGGTCAACGAGCACGGCGTGCGGTATCTCGCCGCGCCGTGGACGGGACAGAAGACCGGGGCGTTCCTCGACCAGCGCGAGAACCGGGTGATGCTTGGCGCGCTGGCCCGCGGGCGCGCGCTCGACGTGTTCAGCTACCACGGGAGCTTCGCGCTGCACCTCGCGCGCGGCGCGGCGTCGGTGACGGCCGTGGATGCGTCGGCGCAGGCGCTGGAGCGCGCGCAGGCGAACGCCGCGCGCAACGGCATCGGCACGCTGTCTTGCGTCGAGGCGGACGCGTTCGACTACCTGCGCGACGCCGCCGCGCGCGGCGAGCAGTTCGACGTGATCGCGCTGGATCCGCCGGCGCTCGCCAAGAACCGGGGGTCGGTGGCCGGGGCGCTACGCGGCTACAAGGAGCTGAACCTGCGCGCGATGCGGCTGCTCGCGCCCGGCGGCCTGCTGTTCACGGCGAGCTGCAGCTACCACGTCACCAAGCCGATGTTTCTCGACGTCGTGCGCGAGGCGGCCGCGGACAGCCACCGTCCAATGATCCTGCGCGGGATGACCGGACAGCCGCTCGACCACCCCGAGGTGGTGACGATCCCCGAGTCGGGCTACCTCAAGGGCGTGCTGCTCGAGAACGGCGACGGGTAGCGCGCGCCGGTCGGCGCGCCCTGGCAGTGCGGACAGAAGTAGGTGCTGCGCCCCGCCTGTGCGATGCGCCGCACGGGTGTCCGGCAGCGCGCGCACGGCAGGCCCTCGCGATCGTACACCTTGAACGGTCGCGCCTCGGCCCCGCCGCGATAGCGCCCCTGCCGCGCGAAGCCGTCGGCGATCGCCGCACGAATGCCGCGCGTGAGCGCGCGCAGCTGCGCGTCCGTGAGACGGCCCGCGCGCAGAGCCGGGTGAAGGCGAGCGCGCCAGAGCGCCTCGGCGACGTAGATGTTGCCCAGTCCAGCGACGACGCCCTGATCAAGCAGCGTCGTTTTGATGGCGCCGGTGCGGCGGGCGAGGGCGTGGCGGAGGATTTCCGGCGACAGCGCGTCTGGCTCCGGCCCGAGCGCGAGCTGCGGCGGGTGACCGGGGGGATGGTACGCCACGTGGCAGAGGGCGCGGGAGTCGACGAGGCAGAGGCGCCGCCCATCGGCCAGGGTGAAGACCACGCGCGCGAACGGCGGGAGCGGCGATGCCGCGCCAGCGAGTTCCCAGTCGCCGTTCATCCGGAAGTGGACGGCCACGATCGCGCCGTCGTCGAGCACGAGATGCTGGTGCTTGGCCCGTCGCTCAACGCGCACGACCGTGCGCCCCGCGATGCGGCGCGCATCGCGCGCGGGCAAGGCGCGCCGCTGGGACGGATGGTGCGTCGAGACGGCGACGACGATTCGTCCGGCGAGAATCCGTCGGGCGGTCTGGGCGGCGGCTTCGACTTCGGGGAGTTCGGGCATTGAGGGCAGACGGGAGACGGGGGACGGGAGACGGGGGACGGGAGACGGGAGACGGTGGACGGTGGACGGTGGACGGTGGACGGTGGACGGTGGACGGTGGAGCACGGTGCACGGCGGCGCGGTTTGGCGCAAGCAATTGCTTTGCGGGCGGGGAATTTTACCTTGAGGTGGTCCCCTGCCCCTTCGCATGCCACTGCGCCCGCGCTCACTCCGCTACGAATACGAACTGTACGTCGAACGGGAGATCGAGGACTACAAGAACTCGGTCAGCCGGTCGGCGTTGCTCTCGCTGGCGGACGAGGCGATGCGTCGGCTCGGGACGGACCGGCAGATGGGGATGATGGAGCTGCTCCTCACGGCCGAAGTGGACAAGCTCATCTTCGGACGCCTGCGGCTGCCGAGCTACGACACGTGGCGCAAGCGGCGGCAGCGCAACGCGACGGAGCTGCAGCGGCCAGAGCACTGGGGGCTCCGAGGCGACACACCGCTCAAGGAGGCGATCCCGTCGCTGGCCGGCACGGGGAGCGTGCTGGTCACCGGGGCGCGCGTCGAGGGATCGGCGCTCTACCTCGCGGCGAATGGCTGCGCGGTGACGGCCGTGGAGCCGGAGCGCGACGTAGTCGAACGGATGCTCGAGAACGCGCGCGCCGCTGGGCTCGACGAGCGCGTGCACGGCACCGTGAGTGAACTCCACACGTACCTGCACGCCTGGACGCCGACCGATCCTCTGACGGCGGTGGTCTGCACGCCCGCGGCCTTCGCCGGCCTGAGCGGCGAGGAACGCGCGCGGGTGATCGACGTGCTGAAGAGCGTGACGCGCGATGGCGGGGTGCACCTCGTCGAGACCATCGTGGCGGGCTCGTCAATGATCGACGAGGACGAGCTTCGGCAGCAGTACGATGGCTGGCAGATCTCCATCGTGCCGGATAAGGGCGCCTCGAAGACGTTCATGGCACGGAAGGCCGTCGCGTAACGAAGTGACACACCATGTGGTTTTGCGTCGTGTCCAAAGGAAACAACCGCCCTCTTCGTGGGCGGTCTTCTTTTGTGCAACTCATTGTCCTGTAACGCCTTCACTGCTGTTGGAAACTGGCATCGCTCGTGCAACGTCAAACCAACGTACTTCCATATCCACCATCGTGCCCTGCCCTCGACGGCAGAGTCCCCCTCAGCTGGAACGCGGTCATGGAACAGCTTCGCCAAGCGGATGTCAACGAGCAGGAGCCCTTGGGCATCATCATCTCGCGCGGCTCGCGCGCGGAAGATCCGCCGCGCTTGTCCGCGTACATCTGGGGACCTGTGCCGACGCCGGAACCCGTGGAACCGCATCCGAAGCCGGTCGCGGCGTAGGAAAGACACACGGAGCGGAACAGACAAGCACGAGTGAGACGAAGTCACGTGGCCAGCGATTGATTCGCTGGCCACTGCTGTTTGATGGCGGGCTGTCGACGTGTTCCTTCTTGGAGGTCGTCGGTTGAGCAGCCGGAATTGCCGATTTCGTTGTGGCGGTCGCGCCGACAGCCACGTGAGGTAAATCCGGCGGGTTTTGTGACCGTCGAACCCTCATCTTTCCGACGTTCCCGAAGCGCTGTAGACAACGCGACGCTTCAGTGAGCGCGGGACGCATCGCCAATCCCGCCCCCCACGCAACATGCGCCGTTCCGACGTGAGCTGATGCGACGCTCTGCGTGAGTGAGGCGTTCGCATGTTGGCCCTGCTGGACAAGAAGAACATCATTGCCCGTCCGAGCTACAACCGTTGGCTCGTGCCGCCGGCCGCCCTGGCGATTCATCTCTCCATCGGGATGGCCTACGGCTTCTCCGTGTTCTGGCTTCCGCTGAGCCAGTCCATCGGCATCACCGCTCCCGCCCCGGGCGACTGGAAGATCTCGACGCTGGGGTGGATGTACACGCTCTTCTTCGTCTTCCTCGGCTCGTCGGCCGCGGTCTTTGGCACATGGCTGGAGCACCACGGGCCCCGCAAGGCGGGCGTGGTCGCGGCCTTCTGCTGGGGCGGCGGCTTCTTCATTTCCGCGCTGGGCGTGAAGACGCACCAGATCTGGCTGCTTTGGCTTGGCTCTGGTGTGATTGGCGGGTGCGGGCTTGGCCTGGGCTACATCTCTCCCGTCTCGACGCTCATCAAGTGGTTCCCGGACAAGCGCGGAATGGCCACGGGCATGGCCATCATGGGGTTCGGTGGCGGCGCCATGATCGGCGCACCGCTCGCCGACCGCCTGATGAAGTCGTATGCGACACCGAACTCCGTCGGCGTCTATGAGACGTTCCTGACGCTGGGTGTCATTTACTTCGTGGCGATGATCGCCGGCGCCTTCACCTACCGCATCCCGGCGGATGGCTGGCGGCCACACGGGTGGACGCCGCCGAAGACGAATGGCAGCGGCATGATCACCGACGGACACGTGCATGTGAAGAACGCGCACAAGACGCCGCAGTTCTGGCTGCTCTGGGGCGTGTTGTGCATGAACGTCAGCGCGGGCATCGGGATTCTCGGCATGGCGTCGCCGATGCTGCAGGAGGTGTTCGGCGGCCGTCTCATCGGGGTGGACGCCGCCCTGGGGGACCTCGACGCGGCGCAGAAGGCCACGGTGGCCACGGTGGGCGCGGCCTTCGCGGGGCTGCTCTCGCTCTTCAATATCGGTGGGCGGATCTTCTGGGCGTCGCTCTCCGATCACATCGGGCGCAAGACGACGTACTTCATCTTCTTCGCGCTTGGCATGGCGCTCTACGTCACCACGTCAGTAGCCGGGAGCGGCCGGATGGTCGCGCTGTTCGTCGCGGCGTTCTGCGTGATCCTTACCATGTACGGCGGCGGGTTCGCCACGATTCCCGCGTACCTCGCCGATCTCTTCGGCTCACAGTACGTCGGCGCGATTCACGGGCGCCTGTTGACGGCGTGGTCCACGGCTGGCGTGCTCGGCCCCGTGCTGGTGAACTACATCCGCGAGTTCCAGGTCAGCCGCGGCGTGCCCAAGGAGGCGGCGTACAACGTGACGCTCTATGTACTCGCCGGGCTGCTTCTGGTCGGCTTCATCTGCAACCTTCTGGTGCGGCCGGTGGATCGCAAGCACTTCATGACCGACGCCGAACTGGCAGAGGAGCGGAAGGCGCTGCGCGCGAATCAACCGGACCACGTTGTGGTGTCCACGAAGCCGAGTATGCTGAGCTGGGCGAAGGTTGCCGTAGGATGGACACTGGTCGGCATGCCGCTCTCGTGGGGGCTGTTCATCACGTTCCAGAAGGCCGCGGCGTTCTTCCACTAGGCGCTGTTGATCACGACGTTGTTCACAGGTCCTGCCGGCGCGTCCGACTGACCCGCGCCTTCGACGACTGATCTACCAGAGCGAGAAACGCACAGGGGAGCCGGCTTGCGCCGGCTCCCCTGTGTGCTCCGAAGAGCGAAGCTTACTTCTTCTTCGCGGCCTTCTTGGCGGGCTTCTTCGCGACCTTCTTCTTCGCGGCCTTCTTCTTGGCAGCCATGGTACGAGCTCCTGTCTAGGAGGGTCTTTCCCTGGCGATTCCCCGGTGAATCGCTGGGTTCTCCACCGTGTCAACACGGCGGAATCTTTCGCACGCCCCCGCGGGGCGTGTGGTGCATCAGTGATTCGATCCGTCGAAAACAGCGCGCGCCATTCGATCGAACCGGCGCTTCGCGCGATCGTCGCGCATCCAACTTGCCTACACGATTGTATCAAGATCGAAATCGCGCAAGTACCACCGGCACAATTCTTTGAGCCCGCCAATTCGATCTTTGGCGTACGACACGCGCGTCTCGCATGCGCGCTTGCGATGGCGGCGCGACCTTCGCGCTGATTGACGACGCCCACGTGCCGCACTGCGCATCCGACGATTCTCCTCTGACGAACGTCACCTCGCTTGCGCGCGCCGCGGCGTCGCGTCGCTGCGGCCCGCGCCCCGATTGCGCCGTGCGCGCCCCAGAATCAGACTTCATCCCCGAGGAAGATCCCGAGAGGGGGACTGAGTGCCGACGCTGACGATCAATGGCGCAACTGTGCGGGCCGCCGAGGGCGAGACGATTCTCGACGCGGCGCGCGGCGCGTCCATCGACATCCCCACGCTGTGCTGGTATCCGAAGCTGCCGACGGTGGGCAGCTGCCGCATCTGTCTCGTGTCGGTGGCAGGTTCGGCGAAGCTGGTCGCGGCGTGCGCAACCGTCGCCGCGGAGGGCATGGCCGTCAGCACTGAATCGTCGGAAGCGATCGCGAACCGGCGCAGCGTGCTCTCGATGCTGCTCGAGCGCTATCCGACCGACGAGATCCCCGAGCGTGGCGCGCGCAATGAGTTCGAGGCGCTCGTGCAGCGCTACAGCGTGCCGACAGCGCGTCGCGCGTCACTCCCGCTGCGCGAGGGCGACCATCGCGACGGCGATCCGGCCATCCGCCACCGGATGGACACGTGCATCCTGTGCACCCGCTGCGTGCGCGCCTGCGACGACATCCAGGTGGTGGGCGTGCTGGAGATGGGCCGTCGCGGGGCCCACGCGCAGATCATCGTCGGAGCCGACGGCAACCCGGAGAACGCGGGGTGCACGTGGTGCGGCGAGTGCGTGCGTGTGTGCCCCACCGGGGCGATCCACGAGCTGATTCCCCTGGCGAAGCTGCGCCCTGGCGCGATGGAGCAGCGCGAGCGCGTGGTGCGCTCCGTCTGCCCGTACTGTGGCGTCGGGTGCCAGATCAACGTGCATGCGCGCGGCGACGACGTGGTGCGTGTGACGAGCCCGTGGATTGAGGAGCCGACGGCCAATGCCGGCTCCTTGTGCGTGAAGGGACGCTTCGGCACGGACTTCGTGCGGCACCGCGACCGACTCACGACGCCGCTCATTCGCCGCGGATGGGAGCGGGCCGCCGACGGCCAGTGGCGCTTCGACCCCTCGAGCGACGACGCGCGCCCGTATCCCCGGCGCGGCGGACCGTGGCCCAGCGTGCGGGGCGAGGGACCGAGCGCCAAGCACCGGCCGCGGACCAACCCGCTGCATCGGCAGCCGCTCGGTCCCGGCCCGTTGGGCGATCCTCGCGATCGCGTGGCGACGCCCGACGACTGGTACGCACCGTTCCGCGAGGCGACGTGGGATGAGGCGCTCGAGCTCACGGCGCAGGAGCTGACGCGCCTGCGCGACGCGCGCGGCGCGGACGCACTGGCGACGTTCTCCTCGGCGAAGTGCACCAACGAGGAGAACTACGTCCTCCAGAAGATGTTCCGCGCCGGCATCGGCACCAACAACGTGGATCACTGCACGCGGCTCTGTCATTCCTCGTCGGTGGCTGCCATGCAGCGCGCGCTGGCGACGAGCGCCGCATCCGGGTCGATGCGCGAGGTCGAGCACGGCGCTGACGTGATCTTCATCCTCGGCGCGAACACGACAGAGAGCCATCCGGTGTTCGGCGCGGCCATCAAGCGCGCGGTGAAGCGGGGGGCGACGCTGATCGTGGCCGACCCGCGCCGCATCGAACTCGCCGAGCGAGCGCACATTCATCTGCAGATGGTGCCCGGGACCGACGTCGCGCTGCTCAACGCGATGCTCCATCACGTACTGGCCGAGGGACTCGAAGACACGGCGTTCATCGCCGCGCGGACGCACGGCTTCAAGGCGGTGCGCGCCGAAGTGGCGCGCTACACGCCGGAGATGGCGGAGGGTATCACCGGTGTGCCGGCGGCACTGATCCGCCGCGCCGCGACGCTGTATGCGCGCGGCCCGAGGTCGAGCACGCTGTGGGCGATGGGGCTGACCCAGCACCACACGGGGACGGACATCGTGACGTCGCTCCTCAACCTGATGCTCGCGTGCGGGATGATCGGGGCGTGGGGCAAGGCGATGATTCCCATCCGTGGACAGAACAACGTGCAGGGAGCGAGCGACGCGGGCGCGATTCCCTTCGCGTATCCCGATTACGCTCGGGTGGATGACATCGAGGTGCGCGCGTTCTTCGCGAAGGCCTGGGGGGTCGCCCCCGAATCGCTGTCACTGTCGGTCGGGCGCAAGGTCACACAGATCGTCGGCGCGGACTCCCCGGTGCGCGGGATGTACATCATGGGAGAGAATCCGATCATTTCGGACCCCGACGTCTCGCACGCCGAGGAGTGGTTCCGCGACCTCGAGTTCCTGGCGGTGCACGATCTCTTTCTCACGGAGACCGCGCGCTACGCCGACGTGGTGCTGCCGGGCGCGTCCTTTGCCGAGAAGACGGGGACGGTCGTAAACACCGAGCGACGCATTCAGCTGCTGGAGAAGGCCGTGCGCCCACCGGGCGAGGCGCGTGAGGACCTCGACATCCTGCTCGACCTCTCCCAGCGGCTCGGGGTTCCGTCGCCCTACCACGACAGCGAGGGCGTCATGGAGGAGATGGCCCGCGTGACGCAGACGCTTCGCGGCGTCTCGCACGCGCGACTCCGCGAACACCGCGCCGGGCTGCAGTACCCGGTGCTCGACCATACGCACCGGGGGACGCCGTTCCTCTTCGCCCGCGAGTTTCCGACGCACGACGGACGCGGCGTGATGGTGCCCGTGGACTACCTACCGCCCGCCGAGCTTCCCGACGAGCTGTATCCGTTCTTCCTGAACACCGGTCGCCAGATGTACCACTGGCACTCCGGCACGATGACCCGGCGGTCGACCGTGCTCGATGCGCGCGAGAGCACGCCGACGATCGAGCTGAACCCGGATGATGCAGCACGACTGGGCGTGCAAGATGGCGATGATGTGCTGGTGACGTCGCGGCGCGCCCAGATTCGGCTGGCGGCGCGAGTGAGCCAGCGGGTGGCGCACCACATGGTCTTCGTGCCGATGCACTATCGCGAGGCGTGCGTCAACCTGCTGACGAACCCGGCGCTTGACCCGTACGCGCACATCCCGGAGTTCAAGGTGTGCGCCGTGCGCGTGGAGAAGGCGCCCGTGGCCGCCGGCGTCGGTCGCTGACCACGAAGAGCGCCGCCGCGAAGCGCCCAGAAGGCCCTTCGCGGCGGCGCAGGGGTTCGCGACTCCTACAGCCCGTACCGGGCGACGATCTCCTCCTCGGTTTTTCCGAGGCACTCGTACTTCTTCCCGACCTTGATGAACGCGTCGAGCGCGCGGTCGAGGTGATGCCGATCGTGCATCGCGGACAGCTGCGTGCGGATGCGGGCCTGCCCCTTGCCGACCACGGGGAAGAAGAACCCGATGGCGTAGACGCCCTCGGCGTACAGGTCGCGTGAGACGTCCTGAGCCAGCTTGGCGTTGAACAGCATGACCGGCACGATGGGGCTGTCGCCCTTCTTGATGACGAAGCCCGCCTCGGTGAGTCCCTTCCGCCAGTAGCGCGCGTTGTCCTCGAGCTTGTCGCGGAGTTCGGTGCCGCGCTTGAGGATCTCAAAGGCCTTGAGCACCCCGGCAATGATCACGGGGGCCATCGCGTTGGAGAAGAGGTAGGGCCTGGCCCGCTGGCGGCACATCTCGACGATCTCGCGACGACCGGAGACGCATCCGCCCGAGGCGCCACCCAGCGCCTTGCCGAAGGTGGTGGTGATGATGTCCATCTTGCCCATCACCCCGCACTTCTCGTGCGTCCCGCGCCCGGTCGCGCCGATGAAGCCCGACGCGTGCGATTCGTCCACGAAGACCAGCGCGTCGTACGCCTCGGCGAGCTTCACGATCTCGTCGAGCTTGGCGGTGTCGCCGTCCATCGAGTAGACGCCGTCATTGATGATCACCCGCAGGCGCTTGTCCTGGAACTGCTGCAGCTTCTTCTCCAGGTGGCCCATGTCGCCGTGCTTGAACGTGTCGTGCTCGGCGCTGCACAGGCGCATGCCGTCCACGATGGAGGCGTGCACGAGGCGGTCCGAGATCATGATGTCGTCCTTGGTCAGGAGCGACTCGAACACGCCGGCATTCGCGTCCATGCACGACGGGAAGAGGATCGTGTCCTCGGTGCCGAGGAATTCGGTGACGACCTCCTCGAGCTCCCGGTGAATGTCCTGCGTCCCGCAGATGAAGCGCACCGACGACATGCCGTAGCCGCGCTTGGCGAGGCCGTCGTGGGCGGCCTGCACGATCTCGGGGTGATTGGAGAGGCCGAGGTAGTTGTTGGCGCAGACGTTGATGACCGGCTTCACCTCGGCGCCGCTCGGGAACTCCACGTTGATATCGGCGCCCTGCGGGGAGCGGATGAAACGCTCCTGCTTGAAGAGCCCGGCCTCGCGAATTCCACCGAGCTGCCCCTGGTAGAGGTCGCGCACGCGATCGCTGTATACCATCGTCTCCCCCGGTCAGGCGGTGAATCGCCGCACCAGCTCGGCGATCTTGTGCACGCTGTCGAACGCCTCGGGCGAGGCATCCGCGTCCGGAATGGCGATCTTGTATTTCACCTCGAGGAAGCGCTTGAGCGACACCATCGAGAACGAGTCCACGAGCCCCCCGGAGATGAGCGGCGTGTCGTAGGTGATCTTGTCGTCCTCGTCCCCGTACTCGGCGATCACATATTCGAGAATGACATCCTTCAGGTCGTCCATGGTGCGCTCCGCGGGTGTGTGGCCCCGGCGCCCCGGCGGCGGCGAACCGCGCCGCGGGCGGACGGGGACGGGTTAGTCGTTTTCGATCGTGGACGTGTCGCCGAGGTCTTCGCCCCATTCCTTGGCGTGCAGCAGGCGCCGCATGATCTTCCCGCTGCGCGTCTTGGGGAGCGACGCGACGTATTCGATGGCCTGCGGCATGGCCAGCGGGGACAGCTTCTTCCGGATGAAGTTCATAATGTCGAGCTCGAGCTCGTCGGACGGCGAGAAGCCCGGCTTCAGGGCGACGAACGCCTTGACGACTTCCATGTTGATCGGATCGGGCTTCGACACCACCGCCGATTCGGCGACCGCCGGATGCTCGAGCAGCGCCGATTCGACCTCGAACGGACTGACCAGGTGGCCGGCCGTGTTGATGACGTCGTCGTCGCGCCCCACGAACCAGAAGTACCCCTCGCGATCGAGCCGCGCGCGATCGCCGGGCATGTACCACCCGTTCTTGAACTTCGCCTGGTAGGTCGCCTCGTTCTGCCAGTAGCCGCGCATCATCGCCGGCCAGTCGGGACGCAGCGCGATGACGCCGACAACGCCGGGCGCCGTGATGGGCTCGAACGTCTGGACGTCGAGCAGGCCGGCGGTGACGCCGGGGAAGGGCTTGCCCATCGAGCCCGCCTTGATCGGCAGGCCGGGATAGTTGGAGATGACGATCGAGCCGGTCTCTGTCTGCCAGTACGAATCGTGAAAGGCGAGGCCGAACACGCGCTCAGACCAGACGACGGCCTCGGCGTTCAGCGGCTCGCCAACGCTGATCAGGTGGCGTAGGGACGACAGGTCGAACTGCTTCACCAGCTCGTCGCCCGCCTTCATCAGCGAACGAATGGCGGTGGGAGCGGAGTACCAGACGGTGACGCGGTACTTCTCGATCAGGCGGTACCACGCCTCCGCCGAGAAGCCGGCATCGAGCACGACCTGGGTGACGCCGAGCGACCACGGGGCGATGATGCCGTAGGACGTGCCGGTGACCCAGCCGGGATCGGCGGTGCACCAGTAGATGTCCTTCTCCGTGAGGTCGAGCACCCACTTGGCCGTGAGATACTGCGAGACGAGGGAGTAGTGGACGTGCTGCACGCCCTTCGGCATTCCCGTCGTGCCGGACGTGTAGTGCAGCAGCGACGGAGATTCCGCGGTGGTCGGACAGAGGTCGAGCGTCTCGACGCGCTCGGCCTCCATGCGGAAGGCGACCTCCCGTTCCTTCAGCGCGCGCGCGCCGTCGTGGTCCACGATGACGACGTGCCGCAGCTGCGGCAGGCGGTCGAGGATCTTGCGCACCTTGGAGGCGTGCTTGCGCTGGGTGACGATGACGGAGGTGCCGGCATTCTCCAGGCGCACGTGCAGCGACTCGTCGCCGAAGGCCGAGAAGAGCGGCTGGGCGATGGCGCCGATCTTCAGGACGCCAACGGCGCCGATGTAGAGCTCCGGCACCTTGTCCATGAAGAGGCAGACGCGATCCCCGCGCTCGACGCCGAGGCGGCGCAGGAAGGCGCCGACCGCGTTGCTGTACACGCGCACGTCATCGTAGGTGAAGCGCTTCTCCTCGCCCTGCGCGTTCTCCCAGAGGAGCGCCAGCTTCTGCGCGCCGCCCTTGGCGCAGATGCGGTCCGCGCAGTACCACCCGATGTTGATGCCGCTGCCAGCCGTGTACTCCAGCTCTCGTTCCGCTATCGACCAATCGAAGGTCCGCACTCGCTCGTCGAAGGACCCGATGTTGGACACAGACGAACCCCGCGCTTCATTGTTCCAGGATGGCGACCGCGATGGCGAGGCCGCCGGCATGTGTCAATGAAATTGCAGTGCGTGTGACCCGATGGTGATCGAGGAATTCCTTGACTTTGCCGTGCGGGATTACCTGTGGCCGGCCGAGGTTGTCGTTGCGGATCTCGACGTCGCAGAAGGCGAAGCCGTCGCGCCAGCCGGTGCCGAGCGCCTTGAGCACAGCCTCCTTGGCCGCGAAGCGCGCCGCGTAGTGCTCGGCCTTGCGCGCCTTGGCGTCGCAGTAGGCCGCTTCGGCGGGCGTGAAGATGGTCTCCACGTGCTCCTTGCCCCGGGCGAGCAACGCCTCGATCCGCTCGACCTCAATGATGTCCGTACCAATGCCGAAGACCACGCTGCCGACCGTAGGTTGCGGGACGAGATGTGCGATCGCGATGCAGGTAGTATTGTGTGAGTGCCCGGCGCTGTCGAGCCGGCGCTGACGAGGAGCGGATCATGGACTTGGGACTCAAGGGCAAGGTGGCGCTCGTCGGGGGCGCATCGCAGGGACTGGGACGCGCGGTGGCCGAAGAGCTGGCGGCGGAGGGGTGCGACGTCGCGATCATCGCGCGCAATGCGGACCGGTTGCACGCGGCGGCCGAGGAGCTGCAGCAGCGCCATGGCGTGCGTGCCATCGCGCTGGTGGCTGACCTGGCCGCGCCCGGCGCCCCCGCGGCGTGCGTGCAGCGCGCCGCCGAGGCGCTGGGGCGCGTGGACATCGTGGTCGCCAACGCCGGCGGCCCGCCGGCGACGCGCGTGGAGCATGCCACGCTGGCGCAGTTCGAGGCGGCGCTGCGACTCAATCTCACGGCGTCGATTGAGCTGGCGCAGGCGGCGCTGCCGGGAATGCGCGAGCGCAAATGGGGACGCGTGATCTTCATGACATCGTTCGCGGCCAAGCAGCCGCAGCCGGACCTGCTGCTGTCGAACACGGCGCGCGCGGGGCTGCTGGGGTTCGCCAAGACGATGGCCAACGAGATGGCGTCCGAGGGCGTGCTCGTGAACACGGTGCTCCCTGGCCATTTCGACACGGCGCGCGCGGCCGAGCTGGCGCGCATGCGCGCCGCGCGCGACGGCCTGCGCTTGGAGGACCTGCTGGCGACGCGCGCCGCGCACGTCCCGGTGAAGCGAGTGGGCGCGCCGCGCGAGTTCGCCGCGGTGGTGGCCTTCCTCGCGTCCGAGCGGGCGAGCTTCGTCACGGGGACGGCGATCCAGGTGGACGGCGGGCAGACGGCGGGGCTTCTCTGACGGCAAACGCCGCGGGAACGGCACGGGTTCACCCTTTCGCGAAGCACCGCGTGGAGTGACGTTTATCGTACGGCGGTTGCCCCCCGAATTCTGGCATCGGTGTGTCCACGCCGACGCGCATCAACCAATCAACGGAGATTCGGCGCGTGAAAGCGCTCGTGAAGGAAACCGCGGCGCCGGGATTCGTCCTGAAGGACGTCCCGGTCCCCGTCATCAAGGACAACGAAGTCCTGATCAAGGTCTCGCGCACCGGTGTCTGCGGCACCGACGTGCACATCCATGAGTGGGACGACTGGGCCAGGGGGCGATGCAAGCCGCCGTTCACGGTGGGTCATGAGTTCGCCGGCACCGTGGTCGAGGTCGGCAAGCTCGTCACCGACGTGCACCTTAATGACCGGGTGACGGCCGAGGGGCACATCGTCTGCGGGCGGTGCCACCTGTGCCGTACCGGCAACTCGCATGTCTGCCCGAACACCAAGATCATCGGCGTGGATCGCGACGGCTGCTTCGCCGAGTTCATCGCGATGCCGGCCGGCAACGTGTGGCACCTCGACGACAACATCCCCTTCGAGATCGGCGGCATTCACGACCCGATGGGCAACGCCTTCCACACGGCGCTGACGACGGAGATCACCGGCAACACGGTGCTCATCACCGGTTGCGGGCCGATCGGCATCTTCGCCGTCGGCATCTGCGTCGCCGCCGGTGCCAGCCGGGTCATCGCGAGCGACGTGAATCCGCGGCGGCTCGAGCTGGCCCGCGCGATGGGCGCGCACGACGCCGTGCATCCCGACCAGGTGGCGGAGACGGTGCGCCGCGTGACGGACGGGCTCGGCGTGGACGTGGTGCTGGAGATGGCCGGCGTGCCGGCCGCGGTGCACCAGGCGTTCAAGGAGGTGCGCGTGGGCGGCCGGGTGCAGATGCTCGGCATTCCCGCGAAGCCGATGGAGATGAACCTCGCCACGGAGATCATCTTCAAGGGCGTGACAGTGTACGGGGTGGTTGGCCGGCGGATGTACGACACGTGGATCCAGATGACGCAGTTCCTCCGCTCGGGGAAGTTCGACCCCACCCCGGTCATCACCCATCGCTTCCCGCTGGAGCAGCACGCCGAAGCCATCGCCGTGATCAAGAGCGGCGAGGCCGGCAAGGTGGTGTTCGAAATCAGCTGATCACGGTCTTCGCGGCGCGGCGGGGGCCTGCCGCCCCCGGCGCCGCAGGCCCCCCGACCTTGACCAGAGCACATGGCACTCAACAGCGCCTTTCACTCCTCGCTCACCGCGGACGTCGCACAATTGAAGGCCGAGGGCGTCTACAAGCGGCTCAACCACCTTGAGTCGCCGCAGGGGGCGCGCGTGCGGATGGAGGGACGCGGCGAGGTGCTCGTGCTCTCGTCCAACAACTACCTCGGGTTGTCCAACGAACCCGCGGTGGTGCAGGCGGGCATTGAGGGCCTGCAGGAGTTCGGCGCGGGGACGGCGAGCGTCCGGTTCATCTGCGGCACCTTCACGGTGCACCGCGAACTCGAGACGGCGGTGGCGCGCCTGGTTGGGACGCCGGCGGCGATGTCGTTCGTGAGCGGCTGGAACGCGAACAAGGGGCTGACCACGACGATCGCACACGAGGGCGACTTCGTGGTGAGCGACGCCCTGAACCACGCCTCGATCATCGACTCGATCCGCTTGGCGAAAGCGATCAACAAGTGCACCACGGCCGTGTACCAGCACGCCGACCTCGACGACCTGCGCGAGAAGCTCGTGGCCCAGGCCGGGGCGCGGCGACGCATCATCTGGACGGACGGCGTGTTCTCGATGGAAGGGAGCATCGCCAAGCTGCCCGAGATCCTGCAGATCGCGCGCGACCACGACGCGATCGTGGTGGTGGACGACGCGCACGCCACGGGGGTGCTGGGCGCCACGGGCCGCGGCACGGCGGAGCACTTTGGCGTGATGGGCGAGGTGGACGTCATCACCTCGACGCTGGGCAAGGCGCTGGGCGGCGCGGCGGGCGGATTCGTGGCCAGCAGCACCGAACTGTGCGACATGCTGACGCAGCGGTCGCGGCCGCAGCTCTTCTCCAATGCGCTGCCGCCGACCGTGGCGGCCAGTGCGCTCGCCGCCGTGCAGTTTCTCGAGGCCAACCCTGACCGCGTGCAGCAGCTGCGCGAGAACGCGCAGTACTTCCGTCAGGCGATCATCGAGGCGGGATTCCACCCGCTCCCCGGAGAGACACCGATCGTGCCGATCATCATCGGCGAGACGGCGCACGCCATCCGGATGAGCGAGATGCTGCTGGACGAGGGGATCTTCGTCACCGGGTTCGGCTTCCCGGTCGTGCCGCAGGGTACGGCGCGGCTGCGGTGCCAGATCTCGGCGGCGCACACGAAGGACGATCTGGACTACGCCGTGCGCGCCATCACGACGGTGGCGCGCCGGGTTGGGTTGATGAAGTAGCCACCCCCGGGGCGTGACCCGGGGGCGGGACGCATCGTCTTCATCCGGTACCACTGGCTGCATCGGCTTCCGGGCGGCACGTTATGTCGTGTCGGTCGGTCCGCCGGCGGGCCGGCGATCCTCCATTCTCACGCCTTGGCTGCGCGCTGACGCTGGCCGCGCTCGTTCCGGTGACCGCTGCCGCGCAGTCGGCCGGTGCGCCGATCGAGAATTCCTGGTTCTGGGGCGCCGGCGGCGGGCGGTTGTCGTTCCCGACCTATTTCCATCGCGTCGAAGCGCCGATGATCTCGGCCGACTGGCTGATCACGCGCCAGCGCTGGGGCCTGCAGGTGTACGCCTCACAGGCGTACTTCACCGATTCCTCGACCGTCGCCGATCCGAATTCGTCCGGACTCCGCAAGGCGATGATGACCGACCTGCGCCGGGTCGGCTTCCAAGGCATCGTCTTCCTGCCCAACTGGACCTGGTTCAGGCCATACGCCGGCTTCGGCTACTCGCTGAACTACGTGAAGCAAGCGACGCCGATCGGGACCTTCTTCAATAGTGCGGCCGCGCGTGACTCGGCGGAGCGGCGGGTGAGCGACGCGCGCTCCCAGTCGAAGGCGACCTTCAGCGGCGGCTTCATGCTCACGTGGCACAAGTTTGCCCCGTACGCGCAGTACACCGTGATGCCGACCAAGGGGACCGGGAAGTGGCTGATCAACGGCGACGGCGCGACGAGCTTCTGGGAAGCCGGGCTGCGGTACAACTTTGGGTCGTCAATCGAGAGGCTGAAGTAGACGGTAGACGGTAGACGGTGGACGGTTGACGGTAGACGACGGAGGGCGGGCTCCACTGAGGAGTCCGCCCTCTGACTTTGCCTTGCCAACTCGCGTCGATCGGTCGCCGGCTGGATCTCCACCGTCCACCGTCTACCGTCCACCGTCCTCCGTCTGCCGTTTTACCACCCACCGCAGCGGCCACTCCGTCGCCTTGCTGATGCCGATGCGCGGCGTCCGTACGACCTCGGGGTCGTCGAGCGGCGCGCCAGCGAGGATGCGGAGCGAGGGGCCGCGCACGAGGTCCGCGCCGTGGTGCGTCGGGCCGTCGATCGCGAAGGCCTCGCACAGCTTCCCAGGACCATCAGCAAGCGCGTGG
>VHBQ01000043.1 GCA_016871855.1 Gemmatimonadota bacterium | reverse complement strand
ATGCCCCGTGCAGGCAATGGCGTGCGCTTCCAGTTGACGTCGGCCGGCACCACGGATCTCGCCATGCACCTCGGACCCAACGTGCTGGAAATCACCGGCCGGCTGCAGGACGTGCTCCCACCGGGCACGCTGGTCGTCACGCCGGAGTGGGTGAAGACATCCAACGGCATCTCGCAGCCGTGGAGCGGCGAGGGCGCCGTCAGGATTCCCCGTGAGTACGTGCAGCATCTCGACGAGCGGATCTTCAGTAGGCGGAAGTCCACGATCTCGTCGGTGGTGCTGATCGGAGGACTCATCACGGTCGCGGCGATCGCCCTGAAGACAGGCGGCGCTCACGGCAACAGCGCCCCCGGCGGA
Source organism: Gemmatimonadota bacterium (assembly GCA_016871855.1). Lineage (GTDB taxonomy): Bacteria > Gemmatimonadota > Gemmatimonadetes > Gemmatimonadales > Gemmatimonadaceae > PNKL01. The sequence continues at coordinate 21,984 of VHBQ01000043.1, read as the reverse complement.
GGCACGCCCACGCGGTAGGCCGCTCGCTGGCGGCCAGGGCGTGGGAACCGTGGTGGCCGTCAGCGCCGCGGATTCGTGCCGGGCTCGGGTTCCCGCGCTCGCTAGGGCTTCCTGAGTCCCTTCGGCGTCCAGGCGATGCTGAGACCGATGCCGTTGCCCGAGCCCACGTAGTCGCTGCCCCCGGCCGTGGCGGCAATGCGCAACGCAACCTGCTCCGTCATCTGCAGGCTGGTGCCGAGATCCACGGCGATGTTGAGCTTGCCCTCGCCGCTCCCCGCCTTGCAGTCGTTGCAGCGGTCGAACGACAGGCGCGGGTGTGCAAACGGCGTGAGGCTCATTCTGCCGTCGAGCGCGAAGCGGTGGCCGAAGGAGGCGCCCAGCGGGATGCGCACGACGTTGTGCCCGTCCACGCCGGAGAAGCCGACGCCGCCGGTGAGAGCCACGTCGAACGGGAACTCCTCAGAGGCACGGGTCAGTTCATAGGCCGCATGTCCGCCGAGCACGAGGCGTGAGGACGCGTTGCCGTCCGGGTCGGCGAGCCCCGCGTCTACGCCGAGCTGCCAGCGCGGCGCCGCCGCCTCACGCCACTGAAACAGCAGCGAAGCGCCCGCACGTCCGCCGTCGGCGGCGGCGAAGTTGTACTCACGCTCCACGAGCGTGGGCAGCTGGAACGACGGATGGGTGTATGACTGGCCCTGCGCGACGAGGGGAAGAAAGAGGAGGGCAAGAAAGGGCCGATTCACGGTGACAGTTCTCCGGCAGGTGACTGGTTTCGTACCCCTGACGAACGCCGAGGTCCCTCGTCACGCTCCCATAGCATGCGCGATCCGCCATCTGCCATCTACCATCCACCGTCTACCGTCCACCGTCTACCGTCCACCGTCTACCGTCCACGCCCGCGCACGCAAAAGGCCGCCCCCATCGGAGCGGCCCTGTGCCTCTGCACGCCTCGCCGGGCTAGACGGCCTTCGCCTGCTCCGTCACCACGCGCACCACGTCGTCCACCACCTGCACGAAGCCGCCCGACACCGCGAAGCGCGCCGGCGTCTCGCCGTTCACGCGCAGCGTCCCCTGCCCCAGCACCGTGATCATCGGCGCGTGGCTCGGCAGGATGCCCACCGCGCCGTCGAACGCGGGCGCCACCACCGAGGTGGCGTCTCCCTCGTACAGCGTCGCTTCCGGCGAAACCACCGAGACCTTGAGCATGGGTTAGGCCTGCAGCTTCTTGGCGTTCTCCACCACGTCGTCAATCCCGCCGGCCATGAAGAAGGCCTGCTCCGGCAGGTGATCGAACTCGCCCGCGCACAGGCGCTCGAACGACGAGATGGTCTCCTCGATCTTCACGTACTTGCCGGCGATGCCCGTGAACTGCTCGGCCACCGCGAACGGCTGCGACATGAAGCGCTGGATGCGGCGCGCGCGCCCGACGACCTTCTTGTCCTCCTCGGAGAGCTCGTCCATGCCGAGGATCGCGATGATGTCCTGCAGTTCCTTGTAGCGCTGCAGGATGCGCTGCACCTCGGTGGCCGCCTTGTAGTGGCGCTCGCCGATGAACTGCGGATCAAGGATGCGCGAGCCCGACGCGAGCGGGTCCACCGCCGGGTAGATGCCCAGCTCGGTGATCGCGCGCGAGAGCACGACCGTCGCGTCGAGGTGCGCGAACGCCGTCGCCGGCGCCGGGTCGGTGATGTCGTCGGCGGGCACGTAGATGGCCTGCACCGACGTGATCGAGCCGTTGCGCGTCGAGGTGATGCGCTCCTGCAGGTCGCCCATCTCCGTGGCCAGCGTCGGCTGGTAGCCCACGGCGCTCGGCATGCGGCCGAGGAGCGCCGACACTTCCGAGCCCGCCTGCGTGAAGCGGAAGATGTTGTCGATGAAGACCAGCACGTCGGCGTTCTCGCGGTCGCGGAAGTACTCAGCGACCGTCAGGCCGGCGAGGCCCACGCGCAGGCGCGCGCCGGGCGGCTCGTTCATCTGGCCGTAGATCAGCGCCGTCGAGTTGATGACGCCCGACTCCTGCATTTCGAGGTAGAGGTCGTTCCCCTCGCGCGTCCGCTCACCCACGCCGCAGAACACCGACTTGCCGCCGTGTCCCTTGGCCACGTTGTTGATGAGCTCCATGATCACGACCGTCTTGCCCACGCCGGCGCCGCCGAAGAGGCCGATCTTGCCGCCCTTCACGAACGGCGCGATCAGGTCAATGACCTTGATGCCCGTCTCGAAGATCTCGGTCTTGGGCTCGAGGTTCACGAAGTCCGGGCGCTTGCGGTGGATCGGCCAGCGCTCCACCGACGCCGGGATGTCCGCGCCGTTGTCCACCGGCTCGCCGAGCACGTTCAGGATGCGGCCAAGCGCGGGCGCGCCCACCGGCACCGAGATCGCGTGGCCGAGGTCCACGGCGTCCATGCCGCGCACGACGCCGTCGGTGGTGCTCATCCCCACCGCGCGCACCTGGTTGCGGCCGATGTGCTGCTGCACCTCGGCGATGACGCGGATATGCTCGCCGCTGTCGCTGGTCCCCTTCACCTCGAGCGCGTTGTACAGGTCGGGGAGGTGGTCCGAGGCGAACTCGACGTCAATCACGGGGCCGATGATCTGGACAATCTTCCCGACGTTCGTGGCAGTGGCAGTCGTCATTGTGAGGGTCAACCCTGGAGAGCCGCAGCGCCGCCGACGATCTCGGCGATCTCCTGCGTGATGTTGGCCTGGCGGGCGCGGTTGTAGGTGCGGCGAAGGATGTTCAGCATCTCCCCCGCGTTGTCGGTGGCGCTCTTCATGGCGGTGCGCCGCGCCGCCTGTTCGGCGGCCGCCGTCTCGACGAGCGCGCGATACACCGCATTGCGCACGTACGAGGGAAGCAACTCGGTGAGGATGGCATCCGCCGAGGGGTACAGCAGGTAGTCACGGCCGGCGCCGGCGCGCTTGGGCGCGGCCACCGGGAGCACGCGCTCCGTGTGCGGCGGCGTCGAGAGCACCGAGTTGAACTTGGAGTGCACGACGTAGACGGCGTCGATCGTGCCGGCGACGAAGTCGGCCATCAGCCCGTCCACGATGGACGCGGCGTCGGCGGCCGACGGCTTGTCGGTGATGTCGGTGCGCGCCACGACCAGCTCGCGCCCCACGTAGCGGAAGTAGCCAATCCCCTTGCGCCCGATCACGTGCAGGTCCACGTGCACGCCCTTCTCCTCAAGGTACGCCAGCGTCAGTCGGGCTTCCTTGATGAGGTTGGCGTTGAACGCGCCGCACAGGCCGCGGTTGGCGGTGATGAGCACCACCGCGGCGCGCTGCTCGGCCGCCGGCTGGCGCAGGAGCGGGAAGCGCTCGGCGAGCTCGGCGTTGAAGAGGCTCGAGATGACGTCCCCAAGCGCGCGCGCGTACGGGCGCGCCGCGGCGACGCGGTCCGAGGCGCGCTTCATCTTGGACGTGGCAACCATCTCCATCGTCCGCGTGATCTTGCGCGTGTTCTCGGTGGTCTTGATGCGGCCTACGAGTTCGCGTCCCTTAGCCATGGATCAGACGGTCGACGGTGGACGGTAGACGGTAGACGGTAGACGGTAGACGGTGGACGGTGGACGGTGGAGAACCGCATCACGCCAGCGACTTCTTGTAGGCTTCGATGGCCTGCTTGAGATGCGCTTCCGTCTCCTTCGACAGCACCTTCTCCTTGCGGAGCGTCTCGCCGACCTGCGGGTGCTTGGCGGCCATGAAGGCGTGGAAGCCCTCCTCCCAGCCGCGCACCTTCGCCACCGGCACGTCGTCGATGAAGCCGTTGGTCACCGCGTAGATGATCATCACCTGCTGCTCGGCGGCCATCGGCTTGTACTGCCCCTGCTTGAGCACCTCCACCGTGCGGGCGCCGCGGTCGAGCTGGCGCTTGGTGGCGGCGTCGAGGTCCGACGCGAAGGCGGCGAACGCCTCGAGTTCGCGGTACTGCGCCAGGTCGAGGCGCAGGCGGCCGGCCACCGACCGCATCGCCTTGATCTGCGCCGAACCGCCCACGCGCGACACCGAGATGCCGACGTTGATGGCCGGGCGCACGCCCGAGAAGAACAGGTCGGACTCAAGGAAGATCTGGCCGTCGGTGATCGAGATGACGTTCGTCGGGATGTAGGCCGACACGTCGCCGGCCTGCGTCTCGATGATCGGCAGCGCCGTCAGCGACCCGCCCGGGGCGAGGATGTTCACGCCGTCCACAACCTTCGGGTCGTTGCTGATCTTCGCCGCGCGCTCGAGCAGGCGGCTGTGCAGGTAGAAGACGTCGCCCGGGTACGCCTCACGGCCCGGCGGGCGGCGCAGCACGAGGGAGATCTGGCGGTACGCCGCCGCCTGCTTGGACAGGTCGTCGTACACGGCCAGCGTCGCCTTCCCCTCGTGGTACATGAAGTACTCGGCCATCGCCGCGCCCGAGTAGGGGGCGATGTATTGCATGGGTGCAGGGTCAGAGGCAGAGGCTGCCACAACGATGGAGAACTCCATCGCGCCGGCTTCCTTCAGCTTCTCCACCACGCTGGCGATCGTCGACGCCTTCTGGCCGATGGCCACGTAGACGCAGATGACGCCCTGCCCCTTCTGGTTGATGATCGTGTCGACGGCGACGGCCGTCTTGCCCGTGCCGCGATCGCCAATGATCAGCTCGCGCTGGCCGCGGCCGATTGGGATCATGCTGTCCACGGCTTTGATGCCAGTCTGCAGCGGTTCCTTCACCGGCTGGCGGACGATGATGCCCGGGGCGATGGACTCGACCTTGCGGGTGTGCTTGGCGTTGATCGGGCCGAGGCCGTCGATCGGGCGGCCAAGGGGATCGACGACGCGGCCGACGAGCTCGTGTCCCACCGGCACTTCGAGCACGCGGGCGGTGCGGCGGACTTCGTCGCCTTCCTTGATCTGGAGGTAGTCGCCGAGCACGACCGCGCCGATGTTGTCCTCCTCGAGGTTGAGCGCGAGGGCGGTGATGCGCTCGCCCGTGGCGGCGGCAGTGATCTCGAGCATCTCGCCGGCCATCGCCTTCTTGAGGCCATAGATGCGGGAGATGCCGTCCTTCACCTCGAGCACCGTGCCGATCTCTTCGACGTCGAGCTTGTTCAGGTCAGCGGCTTCGATTTCGCGAAGCAGGATATCCTTGATTTCACCGGGGCGCAGTGAGGAAGCCATGTCGAGAGCGGGGTGCAGGGTTCAGGGAGCACAGTGTGGTGCAGGGTGCAGGCGATCCCGTCATGCCCCCCGCCGTGAACCGGAGGGACGGAACTGCGCGCCGTTTTGGTACAGCTTGTGAAATTAGTCACATAGGGGGTGGGGATTCAAGGAGTGGTTCGCGCGGAAAGTGACGGTGGACGGTGGACGGTTGACGGTGGATTAGGGCCAGACCGAGCCAAGCCCGTTGGGTCCACCGTCCACTGTCCACCGTCCACTGTCCACCGTCCACCGTCCACCGTCCACCGTCCACCGTCCACCGTCCACCGTCAACCGTCAACCGTCACTATCCCCCCAGAAAGTCTTGCGGGGCACCCCTTCGGATGCCCCGCAAGCCTTACTCCCGTGCGCCGAGCTTACTTATCCCACCACATCCGGGTGTTCATCGCATCGGCACCCTGGCGGGCCACGGCCTCGGCCAGCTTCTCGCTGTTCACCGTCTGCTCCGTCGTCGCGTACATCATGCGGCGCGGAATGTAGCTGAGCGTCGCCTTCGGGCCCGGCACGAGGTTCGCCGGAATGCCCGTGCGGCGCCAGTCGGACCAGGCCTGGTGTCCCTGCGTGAAGAACGCGACCCACTTCTCGGTCAGAATCTGGGTCAGGCCCGCCGCGCCGCCTTGATAGGCCACGGCCGGCTGGGCGAGGTACGCCGCGGCCTGCGCCGCCGTGCCGCCCCACTGCGTGATCGAGGCGGTGACGCCCGCGTCGTAGTAGCCCTTCGCCGCCGCCGTGCTTAGCCCACCCATCCCGCGGTTGGCCGCCTCGGCGAGGATGAAGTTCTGCTCCGCGAACGTGAAGAGATACGTGGGCGTCTTCTTGCCATCCGTGGTGCCGTAGGTGCCGTACACCGTCTTGCCCGGATAGAAGATCGCGCCGATGCGCGACGCCGCCGTCATGTACGGGCTGGCCGTCGGGCTGTCGAGGCCGTTCGGCTCGCCGGCGTACTTGGTGGGATCGGCGACCGTCGGCTGCGCGAAAATCGGCAGGCGTGGGTCGTTGTTCGCCACCAGGACGTCAACGAGCGACTTGCTCATGCGGTAGTCGTCGCGGGTGGAGAAGTTCGCCGACCACGGATTGTCAAAGGTGCCGTCGCCGGGCCAGACGACCTTGGCGTTGTCGGCGTTCGACGTCATCAGACCGCCCGGCGCCGCGATGGCCGCCGCGAGCTCGGCATTCGCCTTGGTCGCGTCAGCCTTCTGCATGCGCATGGCAATGCGGAGGCGCAGCGCGTTGCCGAACTTCCGCCAGTTCGCCGCCGTGCCGCCGTAGATCTGGTCGCCATTGCCCAAGCCAGCGCCCGCGCCCATCGCCGCAACGGCTTCGGTCAGGGTCTTGGCCATGCCGTAGTAGATGTCCTTCTGGGCATCGTACTTCGGCTTCAGCGTGGAGCCCGAGGTACCCTGCAGCGCCTCGCTATAGGGAATGTCGCCCCAGATATCGGTCATGGTCTGGAAGACCATGCTCTGCATGACCCTGGCCGGACCCCAAGTGTTCGGGTCCTTGTTGGCCTGACCGACGAGGTAGACGGCCTGATAGTCCATCAGGTCGGCCACGTACGGCCCGTTGAACCAGCCGTCCAGCGTCGTCGCGCGGTAGGCGTACCGGTCCTCGTCCACGTACTGGGACTGGGCGGTGTGCTGCGCGAGCAACGAGAAGCCGGAGTGCTGGAAACCAGCGCCACCCACGTAGTTGGTGCTGTTGATCACCGCGTTCGTAAAGATCGTCCCCGGCGGTGGCGGGGTGTCGATCGAAGGATTGTTCGGGTTGACGTTCAACCCGGTGAGGTCGGTCTCGCAGGCCGTTACCGTCAGTGCGACGGCGGCCAGCAGCGCGACCGAAAGCCGAGTGGTCTTCATCAGATATTCTCCCGGTTGCCGGTCACGGCGTGATGGTCACGTTGATGCCGATGGACTTGGTCGTCGGCAGTGCGCCGAAGTCGAAGCCCTGGCCCGAGTTGCCCGAGCTGACCGAGTTTTCGGGGTCATAGTTCGGGAAGTCAGTCCACGTATACAGGTTGCGGCCGATCAGCGCCACGTTCAGCGCGGAGAGCCGGAGCCCCGTCAGGTACTTGCTCGGCACGTCCCAGCCAAGGCGCAGGTCGCGCAGCTTGACGAAGCCGGTGTTGTAGATGCCGTCCTCGATCGAGTAGAACCAGTTGTGGTGGTAGTCTTCCGACGTGACGTTGACCGTGTTCGGCTTGCCCGTCGCGGCGTCGATGCCGTCCACCACGATGCCCGGCTTGTCCCAGTCCTCCTCACGCCCGCGGAGCGTCGAGGCCAGCACGCCGGCGTAGTTGCCGAACCAGTTGCCCGACGAGAAGTTCTGTCCGCCCTGACGGATGTCGAACAGGACGCTGAGCGTGTAGTTCTTGTAGCGGAACTCGTTGCTCAGGCCGCCCGTCCAGTCGGGATTCACGTTGCCCAGCTTGGTGTAGGCCGTCTGGCGGATCGGCAGGCCGCCCGAGGTCATGACCTTGCCGGTCGCCGAGTCGCGCTGCCAGGCGCGGCCGTAGATGCTCCCGTACGGCTGGCCGACGCGGGCCTCGATGCGCGCGTTCCACTGCGACACCAGGATGATGTTCTGGATGCCCGGGGTCAGCGCGTCCACCTTATTGCGGTTGCGCGTGTAGTTGAACGTCGTGCGCCACGAGAACCCATTCTGCAGCTCCAGCGTGCGCAGCGTGAGCTGGGCCTCGATGCCCTTGTTGCTCATCTGGCCGGCGTTGATGAACGCCGAGCTGTAGCCGATGGACGGGGCCATCGACGCGGCGAAGATCTGGTCCTTCGTCTTCTTCTCGTAGTACGTCGCGTCAACAGTCAGCTTGTCGTTGAACAGCGAGACCTCAATGCCGCCCTCGGTGCCAACGGTACGCTCGGGCTTCAGGCCCGCGTTCGCCGAGGCGTTCGGGAGCGTGAAGAGCGTGCGCCCGCCAAACTTGTTCGACGAGCCCGAGAACGTCGTCTGCAGCTGGTACGCGCCGGCGTCGGCGCCCACCTCGGCGTAGCCGCCGCGGAGCTTCATGTAGTTGACCCAGCCCCCCTTCGTGATCGCCGGAACGAGATCGGAGAGCACGATCGACCCATTCACCGACGGATAGAAGTACGAGCTGTTCTCCTTGGGCAGCGTCGACGAGTAGTCATTGCGCCCCGTCACTTCGACCGTGGCCACGCGGTTCCAGGTCACCACCGCCGACCCGTACACCGAGTTCACGCCCGAGTGGAACTCGCTGTTGCGGACGGTCGGCGTCGTCGCCGAGTTCGCCAGGTTGTAGATCTTGGGCACGACGAGGTTGCTCGTGCTCCAGTCGTTGTTGTAGCTGTCGTTGCGGCGGATGTTGCCGCCAACGTTCGCGTTGATGTCGAACAGGCCGAACGTCTTGGTGGCCGTCAGCAACCCCTCGATGTTTTTCTCCGACGCGCGGCTGTTGTTCACCGCGTACGAGCCGCTGCCCGACGGATCGGAGTGGTCGATCTGGCCCGCCGCCCACTTGTCGTCCGTGGTGTAGCGGTAGAAGTCCTGGCCCATGCGAACCATGCCCTTCAGCCAGTCATTGACCTGATAGTTCAGGGTCGTCTGGGCGATGATGCGGTCGCGGCTGTCCAGGTTGGCGTTCTCATACGCCTGCCAGAACGGGTTGTTGTGGTAGTTGTAGTTCCAGTTGAACAGGCTGCCGTCGTCCTGGTAGTACTTGTTCTTGAGCGCCATGATATCGACCTGGCGTCCAAACCACGTGAAGCCCATGAACGGGTTGCCTTCCGCGTAGCCGACTTCCGGGCGGTTGAAGCCCTGGTTCTGCACGACCTGCAGCGAGCCCGACACGTTGAACTTGTCGTTGAACGCCGCGCTCGCCGACAGCGAGGCCGCGAGCTTGGCCAGCGCCGAGTTCGGCACGATGCCGCGCACGTTGTCCTTGGTGACGGCTAGGCGGGCCGCCGTCTTCGACCCGTTGGCGGTGACCGTGATGCTGTTCGACACCGTCGTGCCGGTCTGGAAGAAGTCCTTCACGTTGTTCGGGTGGGCCACCCACGGCATGTTGGCGCCGGTGAACTGGTCAATCAGGCGGCCGTCGAGCTTGGGACCCCACGATTCGTCCGCGCCGTCGTTGACGCCGCTGCCGGCGCCGTCGAGGAACTCGAACTCGCCCGCGAAGCCCTGCCCGTAGCGGTTCTGGAACTTCGGCAGCACCGAGAAGACGTCGGCGGTGGCGTAGCTGCGCAGCTGCACCTGCACGCCCTCGGCCGCGTTGCGCCCCGTCTTGGTAGTGATCACGACCGCGCCGTTCGAGGCGCGCGAGCCGTACAGCGCCGCGGCGTTCGGGCCCTTGAGCACCGTGATGCTGGCGATGTCGTCCGGGTTCAGGTCGGCGATCGCGTTGCCGTAGTCACGGCCGCTGTACGCACCTACCGTCGAGAAGCCGGCGTTCGACACCGGGATGCCGTCCACGACGAAGAGCGGCTGGTTGTTGCCGGTGATCGAGCCGGCGCCGCGGATGATGATGCGCGTCGAGCCGCCGAGCGAGCCGCTCGACTGGATGGTGAGGCCCGAGGCCTTGCCCGACATCGCCGTGATCAGGTTCTGCTGGCGCGTCTGCGTGAGGCTCGTGTTGTCGAGCGCCTGCTGCGACGTGCCGATGGTTGACTTCTCGCGCTGCACGCTAAGCGCCGTGACCATCATGCCGGTCAGCTGCACGGCCTGCGCCTGCAGGGTGAAGTCCACCGTCTGCGTGGTGCCGCTGAGGTCGACGTTGCTCTGCGCGCGGCGATAGCCGATGCGCCGGGCGACGAGCGTCGCCGGGCCGCGATTGCGACCAGCGACTGTGATCGTGTACTGCCCATCCTCGCCCGTCTGGGCGCCGGCCTTGAGCGCGTCGATGAAGACGCTGGTTCCGGGCAGGGGCGCGCCGGATTCGGACAGCACGCGGCCCTTGATGATGGTGGGTGCCTGGGCGTGCGCGACGGCGCTTGCGCCGGCGAGCATGGCCAGACCGACCACGCCCGCGAGCACTACGCGGGCCTGTCGGATGTTCATTCTGTATCCTCCTGGAAGAGGGCTGGGGAAGCGACAACTATCGTGGAACTACCTTCAAGAACCCGACGAGACGCCGTTCTGTCACACGAGCGCTAACCATTTCGTGACACGGCATTTCCGCAAGGAACCATGGGTAACGAGTATGCGGTCGCTAGTATGAATGCGGTCATCAGGGTTTCCCCGCGGATACTGTGGGGCGATCCCCTATATGTCACACCCGGCTGCGGGTCCGCCCCTGATGGAACCGGTTGACCAGATCCCCCGTCCGCAGGCGCGTCAGCGAGGCCGCGCGGATGCCCGCCACGCGCTGCGCGGTGCTTGCCAAATGCGAGGGCGACGCGAAGTCGAGCACGGTCGCCACGTCGGCCAGGTCATACCCGGGGTTTTTCGCCAGCTCGGCGGCAGCGAGGAGCCGCACGAGGTCAATCACGCGCTTGAGATTGGGCGCGCCCGAAGCGGAGAAGGCGCGGCTCAAGTGCTCGCGCGTGACCCCAGCCGCCTGCGCGATCGCATCGGTGCGCACGGGGCGCCCGCCGTGCGAGACGGCGAACTCCCACGCCTGCCGTTGCAGCGGCGCGTCCAGCCCCAGATCGACGTGCAAGTCGCGCAGGGCGTCCGCAAAGCGGGCAGTGAAGCCCGAGGGGGTGACCAGCTCGCGCAACGCGCCATTGTCCACGCCGTCGACCAGCAGGTCGGCGACGTCGAGCGCGGCGCAGCGCCCCAGGACCGCGGCATCGGAAAGGCGCGGCGCGACGATGGCGAAGAAGGGAATGCTCGGCAGCTCGCGCGCCATCGAAGCGACGCGCCACGCGTCATCGCCCGCCGCGGTGAGGTCCACGATGACCGCGTCCACGAGCGAGGCGCGCAGGGCGGCAGCCGCGCCGGCCGCCGAGCGGGCGAGTTGCAGGCGCGCCTTGCGACGGGTGAACGCGCGACGGAGCAGGTCGCGCGTGCGTTCGCGCGTCGTGAAGGCGAGAACGGCGGGGAGGATCGGCGGGGCGCCGTCGCTCATCGCGCGGTGTCCTCCAGGAGCGAGCGCGCGCGGGTGAGCACGGCGCGCGCGTTGTCGTAGGAGACGAGCGCCATCGCCTCGTCAAAGCCGAGCCAGCGGCAGGCGGTGATCCCCTCGCGGCGGAGCGGGCGCGCGCGCCCGTGCTCGGCCTCGATCAGATAGAAGTGGCAGATCTTGTGGACGAGGCGCCCGCGGAAGCGGAAGTGCCAGTCCACGACTTCGATGGGGGCGCGGAGCGAGAGCGCGCGCAGTCCCGTCTCCTCGCGTACCTCGCGGACGGCCGCCGCGTCGGGCGTCTCCGCCGCCTCGATATGGCCCTTCGGGAATCCCCAGTTCTTGTAGCTGTCGCGAATGAGCAGGAAGCGCGGCCCGTTCGCGTCGCGGCGGAAGACGACGCCGCCGGCGGAGATCTCTTCTCGTGGAGGGCGCGCGCGGCGGGTCACGACGCGCGGGGGAGGGTGAGGCGATGGGACATCGACGGCAGACGGTGGACGGTGGACGGTGGACGGTGGCCCGAATATGCAAAACAATTTGTGATGTGGCGAGCCAAAGCAATCGCGGCCGGAGAACTTGTTCTCCGGCCGCGCTGTGCTGTTGTTTCTGTGTTGTCTCTCTGCTGTTTCTCTCGGTGGCTACGCGCTGAACGACTGCAGCGCCCTGCCGACGTCGCCTTCCCGCAGCCGCTTCAGCGCGCGGTCGCGGAGTTGGCGGACGCGCTCGCGGGTGACACCTAGCATGGCGCCGATTTCCTCGAGGGTGTGCTCGCGCCCACCTTCGAGGCCGAAGTAGAGGCGGAGCACCTTGGCGTCGCGGGGCGGGAGCGTGCCGAGCGCCTGCTCGATCTCGTCGGTGAGGAAGCGGTTCATCGCCTCCTCTTCCGTGTCGGGCATCTCGTCGGCGACAAAGCGCTCGATCAGCGAGCGGTCGCCGTCGGGATCCATGGGGGCGTCGAGGCGCACATCGCCGCTGTTGAGCGCCGCGAGCGACGAGACAACATCGACCGACAGCCCGGTGACCTTCGCCAGCTCTTCCGGCGTAGGCTCACGGCGCATCTTCTGGCGCAGGATCTCCGACGCCTTGATGATGCGTGAGAGGTCGGCGGTGCGGTTGAGCGGCACGCGCACCGTGCGCCCCTGCCGCGCGAGCGACGACAGGATGGCCTGGCGGATCCACCAGACCGCGTACGAGATGAACTTCACGCCCTGATCCGGATCAAACTTCCGGGCGGCGGTGAGGAGGCCGACGTTGCCTTCGCCGATCAGGTCGATGAGCGGGAGGCCGCGGTTCTGGTACTTCTTGGCGACGGAGATGACGAAGCGCAGGTTGCGCTTGACCAGCTCCTGCAGGGCGTCCTGGTCGCCGGCGCGGATCTTCCGGGCGACCTCGATCTCCTCGTTCCCCTTGAGGAGGGGGTACGTGGAGACCTCGTACAGGTACTGGTCGAGGATGTCGCGCTCCGGCTCGCTGGGCGCGATCCCCGCAGGGGCGGCGCGACGGCGGCGGCGCTTGACTTCGGTGGCCATGGACTATGCCTCGACGAGCCAGGGGGCTCGAACGTGAATCGTGAAGGCGGGGAACCCGGACTTGGGCGGCCCCCGGTGCTACCTCGGCGCGCGCACCACATTGGTTACGCAGGCGGCGCAGCTCCTGCTGATTGCAATTGCAAGGCCATCAAACATAACAATTTCCGGGATTTTCGCCAGAGAGACGCCTTGACCCACGTTCTACGTCCGGATAGCTTTTTTGGTTCCTGACGGAACGCCCTGGAAACGGGGTGCCGCCGCCGGGACGAGGGGGCGTAGCTCAGTTGGGAGAGCGCTTGAATGGCATTCAAGAGGTCAGGGGTTCGATTCCCCTCGCCTCCACTCGGGGCCCGGCTTGACGGCCGGGCGTCCGGTTCCGGACCACGATCCGGAACGTCGCGGGAATAGCTCAGTTGGTAGAGCACAACCTTGCCAAGGTTGGGGTCGCGGGTTCGAGTCCCGTTTCCCGCTTAACGACAGAGAAACAGCAGACAGACAACAGAAAGACAACAGAGAGACAACAGACACCACCTCGGCACAGCGATTTGGCCGCGGGGTACGTAGGGAAGCAGCGCGAGTGCGGGGATGGGTCTTGTGCGCTTTCCGGTGTCGCCCCCCAGGAGTCCGGGCGGTTAGCTCAGTTGGTTAGAGCGCCACGTTGACATCGTGGAGGTCACAAGTTCGAGTCTTGTACCGCCCATTGCCTCACGAGCGCGCCTCGTGGGGTGTTTTTTTCGTTATCTTTCCCGCGTCACCTGCCGGCGCGCCGCCGGCACCTACCGAGTGTGCCATGACGCTTCTTTCTCGTCTTTCGCTTCTCGCCGCCCTGATGGCGGCGCCCTTGGCCGCCCAGGAGCCGGCCGCGGCGACGTGCCCGGTTGACTTCAGCCAGCCCAAGGACCTCGTCACGCTCTACAACATCACCCGTATGCGCGCGCTCCAGCTCGCGCCGGGCGATGAGCGCGGGAAGGTCGTCCGCGACATGATGAAGACGCTGGCCAACCCGAAGAACGCCACCGCGAACCCGCTCGGCGTGAACCTCGCCACCGGCCAGAACCTCATCATCTGGATGATGCAGCCCGGCGTCGGCAACACGGCGACGCGCGGCCAGATGAACTGGGGTGAGCCCAAGGACCAGGTGATCGACCTCGCCAAGACGGCCGACTCGCTCTTCGCGACGGTCGAGGCGGCGAGCCCGGCCTGCCTCACGGAGACGCGTCCCTTCCGTCAGGCCAAGCCGTGGCAGGATCGCATCAACAACGCGTTCCGCCTGATGCAGGCCAACCAGGTGGACTCGGCGGAGTACTGGGCCAAGGAGTCGCAGGTGCTCGACCGCTGGTCGCCGTACGCGCCGCGTGTGTACGCCGCGATTGCGCAGGTGCGCGGCTCGCAGGCCGACATGATGAAGCACCTCGAGGAGGCGCTGAAGCTCACCGAGAACGACACGACCTATCTCGAGGACCGGCGCGCGGTGCTGTTCCAGATCGGGCAGGTGGGGCTCGAGTACGCCGAGATCCAGCCCGAGCCGAAGCGCACGGAGACGCTGAAGCGCGCGTCGGCCGCGCTGCTGCAACTCTCCACGGAAGCGCCGGGCGGCGAAAGCACGCCGTACGCGCTCTCCGGGCTGGGGATGGCGGCGACCTCGCTGAAGGACACGTCGCTCTTCGAGAAGTGCTACCAGCTGGTGGACAAGAGCATCGACAAGTACTCCGACATGTCGGCCCTGCAGGCGGCGATCTGCGCGAACCGGATGGGCAAGGTGCCGGAGGCCGTGAAGCTGTTCGAGGCGACGCTGACGAAGAACTCGAACTCGCGCGACGCGCTGTACAACGCGGCGGCGCTGATGTACGAGCTGCGCAAGGGGACGGAAATGCTCCCGCTGGTGAACAAGCTCGTCACCATCGATCCGGCGAATCCGGACAACGTCGCGTTGTACGCCTACGCGTACAACGTGCTCAACGAGCAGTGGAAGCCGCCGGTGCAGGAAGCGCCGCCGGCGGCGGCCCCCGCGCCGGCCACGCCAGCGCGCCCGGGTGCTCGCCCCGCGCCGCGGCCGGCGGCTCCGCCGCCGCCTCCGCCGAGCCCGTACGCGGACTCGGTGGCCAAGTACATGAAGATCAATGACGAGATGCCCCACCGGATGGTGATCGTCGAGTTCGTCCGCTACGCCGACCGCGCCCTAGTCAGGGCCGAGGTGGAGAACCGCGCGAAGACCGCCCGGACCATCGAGTTCACCTTCGAACTGCTCGACATCACCGGCGCGGTGTTGGACACGCAGGTGGCGAAGGTGGAGAACGTGGCGGCCGGCGCGACGAAGGAGTTCGAGGTCAAGTCGGACAAGCCGAAGATCGCGGCGTGGCGGTACACGCTGAAGTAGGGGAACCATCCATTCCCGTGGGCGCCCGGATTCTGGTGATCGACGACGAACCGAGCGTGCGCGACATGCTGGTGAAGATGTTGCGGTGCGAGGGGTACGACGTGGATGCAGCGGAAGACGGGCGCGCGGGGATGCGGCGGTTCCACGAGCATCCCGCCGCGCTGGTCATCACCGACGTGCTGATGCCGGAGCAGGAGGGACTGGAGACGCTGATGCAACTGCGGCACACTGGCCTGCCCGTGAAGGTGTTGGTGATTTCCGGGGGCGGCCGGGTGGGAGCGGAGGCGTATCTCAGCTCGGCGCAGACGCTCGGCGCAGACGCGATTCTCGCCAAGCCGTTCGGGCGTGCGGAACTGCTGGAAAAGGTGTCGGCGCTGCTCAGCGCCTGATTGACCCGAGCCGTTTTTTCGGGTATATTGTGGGTCTCGCCGGCGTGTGGGTTGCGCCGGCGTAGGTGTCGTAGAGGCAGAGAACGACAGAATACGACAGAGAACAACAGAGAACGACAGAGAACGACAGAGAACGACAGAGAACGACAGAGAACGACAGAGAACGACAGAGAACGACAGAGAACGACAGAGAAGGGTAGGCGCGAACGGTTGGCGCTCGTAGCTCAATTGGATAGAGCATCTGACTACGGATCAGAAGGTTGGGAGTTCGAGTCTCTCCGGGCGCATCGAACAACAGACGGTTGACGGTAGACGGTGGACGGTAGATCGCGGTACGCTGGAAGTCTTTACCGAATCGGGGCGTAGCTTAGCCCGGTAGAGCGCCTGCTTCGGGAGCAGGAGGTCGGAGGTTCAAATCCTCTCGCCCCGACTGATGAGAGAACGGCCGGCTCACTCTGAGCCGGCCGTTTGCGTTGCGGCGTACGCGAGGCGCAGCGCACTGCGCCGGCGCAACACGAGCCCGGGATACGTTTGGCAGGCCTCGCTCTTGCACCCATTGAAGGCGAGCAGGCCGCGCGTCATCGACCCGCGTGCTTCGCGCAAGTGCACCTGCAGCACGCGCACGCCCATGCAGATGTTGGTCTCGATGTGCGTCAGGTCGTGACCGCAATTCCCTGAGAACGAACGCACCCAGTGCGGCATGACCTGCATGATGCCGGTCGCTCCCACCGACGACCTCGAGGTGCGCACGAGTTCCCGGTTCTCGTAGCGGATGATCGCGACGACCAGCCACGGATCCACGTCGGTCCCGCGCGTGACGCCCTCGATCGCCCGCGCCACGCGGTGCGCGTGCGGATGCGCGGCGCCCCCGGACTCCAGGGCGCGCGTGAGCGCCAGGATATGGGGTTCGCGGTCCACGCGTGGCGACACGGGCGCCGACACGAGCTTCGGGCTCGCGAGCAGCGCGACCCCCCACACGATCAGGAGCAGCGCCCTCAGCGCGCGGCGCCTCAGGCGTCCTCCGGGCTGTCGATGGCCGCGCACACGTCGCCGGCCAAGATGTGGGAACCGTGCATGGGGGAGTCCCTCCTCGACGCCACCCCCTGCAAGAGGGAGAGGATCGCCGACGCGAGGCCGTGGTTCCTGCAACGGGTCCTACGGACCGCTGCCCGTTCAATGGGAGGGACGCGGCACGTCCCCTTGCGGCAACCGCGTTTGGTGCCGGAGCAGGGCGGAAGGCGGCGCGCGACACGGCGAGCCGCCGCGTGGCTTGAATCGCTCGGCGCTGAAAACGGCTTGGTGGCGTCAGCGCTGCCGCGAGCGCACGCTCGTCACCACGAGCAGCCGTCCGAGCACGTTGAGTGGGGTGTTCAGCTTTCCCACGAAAGGAATCGCGATCAGCACCGGCGCGAGCCCCGGATCGGCGCCGACCCACGCGGTCAGGACGCCGAGCATCACGAGACCGCCGCCGGCTACCGGCGGTGTCACGGCCCCCAGCACGAAGGCGCCGACCGTCGCAGCCATCCACGCGCTCAACTCCACGTCGCCGACCGTCCATCGCAGCGCGGCCACCGCGAGCGTCGCCAGAAAGGCGGTGGTGCCGAGCTTCGACACCAGGGTGCCGGCGGGCACGAGCAGTGCGGCGAGCGCCGGAGGCACGCCGAGTTGCCGTTCGGCTGAACGCCACTCCACGGGAAGCGTTGCGGCGCTGCTGCCGGTCACGAACGCGGTGACCAGCGCGTCGCGCGCACCCCGGAGGACGTACCACGCGCTCACTCCGGCAAGAGGGGCGGACGCCGCGGCCGTGAGCGCGGCGAGCAGCTGCGCGCCCCACACCATAGCGCCCAGCCCCGCCATCGCGCCGATTGCCCCGCTGGCCGCGGTCGCCGCGAAGCCGGCGGCGAGCGCGGCGACGCCCAGTGGTGCGATCATGAGCACCGCCTCGATCAAGTGACGACCAAGCCTCTCAGATGCCAGCATCGTCCGGTGCCAGCCGGCGCCGCGCGCGCTGTCCGCCGCCCACGCCACCGACCAGGCGAGCGGCACTGCCAGCAGCAGTGCCACGAGCGTGAGGTCGTCGAGCGATCGCGTGACCGCGCGCCACGGACTATCCGGCGCGGCGGCGGTGACTGGCGCGGCCGGGAGCCAGCCGACCAGTCCCGCAAGCCCACCGATCGCGGCCGCCACAGCGGACAGCAGCGCGGCGCGCCTTGCCGCGCGGCCGCCGACCTCACGCAATTGGCGCCACGGGAGAGCTCCGAGCGCCACCGGTACCACCGTCACCAGCGTGACGGGCGCCACCAGACGCAGGAGATCGACGAAGGCGCGCGCGACGGGTGAGAGGGCGTGCGCGCTAGCCGGCGCGGCGAGCCCGACGGCCAGCCCGACGATCAGCCCGGCGGCCAACGCGGCCGGATGCCGCGCTAGGCGAAGGAGAACGGAGGGCGAGTTGATGATGCCGTCGTCCTGCGGTTGGCACGCCTCGCGGGCGGCGCGGTTGGCCGCCTACTTCTCTTCATGGCCCCAGGGCGCCGGCGGCGCGGGCACTTCGCGCGTGAGATCGAACTCCACGCGGAACAGACGGCCGGGGCGCGCGAGCTCGTAGACGAATCGCCGGCCGGGCTGGATCTCCATCGCCCAGACGTTTGGCAGCGAGACTCGTCGATCGAGGCGCGTGAAAAGCTCCCGCGTCTCCACGTCCGTTGGAAACTCCTGCCGAACCGCCGTGCCGGAAGTGCCGCTGACGCCGCCGTACATCGTCAGGCTGTCTGAACTCCCATCGCGATGTCGGTGGTCGTGCTTCAGCGCGATGGCGCGGCCCGCACGTGTCAGCACCCAGGTGCGCGACCGGTCGTCGCCCACGTGGAAGGGCAGCTCGAGCCGATCTTTCTCGCACCGGCGCACGTGGAAGACGAGCGTCCTGCCTTCGAACGGATCGGCGGCCGTCGGCGTGGGCTCGTTGGCGACGACGCGACCGGCAAAGGCCTTGCCGCACAGCGAGGCGATGTTCGCGAAGAACTGATCGGCCGCGCTCGGCGCCTGCGCGTGCGCCGCAGCGGGAAACACCGCGAACGTCATCGCGGCGCACGCGAGCCGCATCGCGAGGCGAGTCGCGCTGCCGGCCGCGCCCGCCCTCACCGACCCTTCCCCGTTGCCGCCACCGCCTCGTCCACCAGCCCGCGCAGCTGCTCGTACCCGAAGCTCGGCATCGGCTTGCCGTTCACGAAGAACTCGGGCGTCGCCTTCACGCCGAGCGCCTGCACGTCGGCGATGTCCTGGTTGATGCGCCCGAGCACGTCGGCCGAGGCCATGTCGGCGAGGAGCTGCTCGCGGTTGAGGCCGAGCGGCTTGAGCTGCTCCATCGCTGCGGCGACCTGCGGGGTGTGATTCGGCGACCAGACGGCCTGCGACTGGAGCAGCGCCTCGAGCGCCGGCCACAGCTTGTCCTGCTTGCGCGCGGCCTCAAGCATCGCCACCACGTCCTGCGAGCCGTTGTGGAACGGCGCCCAGCGCATGATGAGCCGCACCTTCCCCTCATTCGCGGCCATCAGGCTCTTCACGAACGGATAGAAGTCGGCGCAGGTCTCGCAGGCGGGATCGATGAACTCGACGATCGTCACCGGCGCGTCGGCGGGGCCAAGCGTCGCCGAGTGCCCGCGCTCGAGCACCGTGCGGTCCACCATCGGGCCCGTGGGCTCGGCGGGCTTCATGGTCCGCAGGGCGAGCATCCCGCCGGCAAAGAGAAGCGCCAGCCCGACGGCGGCGCCGATGAAGAGGTTCTTGCGGTTCACTTCTCACTCCGGAGGTAGGCGAGGAAGAGCAGCACCGTCATCGCGGCGAACGCCACGAACGCGAGCAGTGGGATGGTCACGAAGCCGAACCAAGTGATGACCGTCTCGGAGCACGGCACGCCCTGCGTGCACGGGGCGACCCGCTCTGGGATAACACCAGCCACGAGCAGGAGGTGCCAGGTGGCGAGCAGTCCGCCGATCACGGGAAGCGGCAGCACCGCGCGCACGACGGCCCGGCTGAACGGGAAGAGCGCGAACGGAAGCACGATGGCCAGCGGAAACATGAAGATGCGCTGGTACCAGCAGAGCGAGCACGGCGGGAGCTTCATCACCTCGCCGAAGAAGAGCGCGCCGAGCGTGCCGGCGGCGGCGAGGAGCCAGGCGGCGAACACCAACGTCCAGGCGCGTGATTCCCGGCTGGTGGGGTCGGTGGCGCCCTGCCCTACGGCGTCATGTCGCATGCCGAAAATTGCACCGGGGACACGGCCGGGAGGAGTGGATGAACGGCCGACCGCCGCCCTGGGGGATCCCCTACGGCTTCCGTGTGGTCGTCAGCGTCGTGTCCAGCTGGAACAGGTCCGGCCGCACGAACGGAAGGTCCACGTCAGGCGTCCAGATGCGCGGCGTGAGGAAGATCACGACCTCGGTGTTGGCCCGCGATACGCTGGACTTGCCGAAGAACAGGTTGAGCCCGGGCACCCGGCCGAACCACGGGACGCCGGCGCGCGACCGCGACTGCCGGTCGAGGGCCAGCCCGCCGATGATGATCGTCTGCCCGGTGGGAACCTGCATGCTCGACGTCACCACGTTCTTGGAGGTCGTCGCCGAGGCGTTCTCAACGGTGGGGATGAACTGCGACTCCTCAATCTTGAGCTCCACCCGCACGCGCTCGTCGTTCATCGCGGTGGGTGTGATGTTCAGCAGCACGCCGGTGGTGACGCTCGACTGCGTGGCGCTGAGGACGCCGGCGTTGAGCACCTGCTGGAAGTAGTAGCGGGTGCTCCCGATGTCGACGGTCGCCGCCTCGCCGCTGCGCGCCGTGATGAACGGACGCGCGACCACCCGCGCCTTGTCGGCGCCGGCGGTCGCCTGCACCATGGCGACGAACTGCGACGGGTTGGTGATGTTGGCGTTCTTGAACTGCACCGTCGGCGCCGTGGCGCTCCCGGGGTTGAAGGCGATCTCGCTGAAGTTCCCGGTCTGTCCGTTGGCCCAGTTGATGCCGAGGTTCGAAAGCACCGTCTCGTCAAACTGGACAACCAGCGCCTCGATGAGCACGTGCCGCACGGCACGGTCAGCGCGGTGCAGGAGCGCGGTGGCCTCGTACACGTCCTTGCGCGGCCCCGAGACGAGCACACGCCCGCGGGACACGTCGTAGTGAGACTTCAGCGCGCCCGACGAGAGGAACTGCTGCACGATGCCGGTGGTCGTCTTCTCGTCGAGATGGTCGAGGCGGATCTCGCGCTGGATGACCTCGTCGGACGCGTACGACGAGTCAGGCATGGCCACCGCCGCCGGCCGCACGAAGATCATCCCGTTGCGCATGAGCACACGGTACCCTTCGCGGCCGAGGATCATGTTGAGGCCGTCCACGAGCGGCATCTTCTCGAACTGCGCGTTCGTGCGCCCCGCCGGACCGTGGTCCTCGATCACATAGGGGAGCTTGCTCTGCTCGAGCGCCCGACGCAGCACCGACGCGATTCCGGCCTGTTCGAGCTTCACCGTTAGCAATGGGTGCGCGGGACCACCGGTCACCTCCACCGTTCCCGCCCGCACGCGTGCGATGCTGTCATTGGACGCTTCCGCCGCAGCGTTCTCGGCGCGAATCGCGGCCATCAGTTGCTGCAGGTCCTGATTGGGCCGCTGGCGCGGTTGGCAGGAGGTGCAGGCCGACAGCAGGCCAACGAGGCCGGCAAGGCGGAAGATCGTGAGCGTCATCGCGTGGCACCCGGAATTGGAGAGGCCGAAGCGTCGTCCAGGGTACGCGCCGCGTGCGGGGTCGGGCGCGACGGGGGCCGCCGACGGAATACCAGTCGGGGAAAAGTTGCGCCTTCAAAGATGCCAGCGGAAGAGCAACCGGATGCCACGTAGCGCGTCACCGCACTGGCGTCATCGCCAAGCTCCTCACCAGTCGCTCGACGAGACCGAGCCGCTGCACCAGCTGGTGGCGGAACTCCCTTGAAGCGGGGCGCGCGACCGCGCGCCGCTATGCGGTCTTGCCCTTGGGCTTCTGGATCTTGAACGTGAACGCCTGCTCGACGAGCAGCCGCACGGGCTTCCCCGCAATGCTCGCTGGGCGGTACTTCATCCGCGGCATCGCGACGATCACCGCCTTGGCGAAGGCCGCGTGCGTGCTGGACATCACCCGGACCGTCGACATGTCCACCAGCCCCGTGGAGTCAACAACAAACCGCAAGACCGCGCCTCCCTCGAGGCGGCGTTCGGCCATCGCCTCCGGGTACTCGGGAGCGGCGCTCGTGGGATCGAACACCGCCGCGGAATCGACTTCGACGCTGCTGAACGCGTTGTCGCCGATTCCGGGCTCCACCGCCTCGGTGTTCGATGCGAGGGGGGCGAACAGAATGCCGCCGTGCGCGCCCACGCCTGCCCCGCCCGCCCCGGCCGGCACCTCGCGCCACCGCTCGGCGGCGTCGCCCGCCGTGCGCGCATCGCG
>VHBQ01000042.1 GCA_016871855.1 Gemmatimonadota bacterium | reverse complement strand
TCGCCCGGAGCCAGTGGAACGCGCGCGAACCCGCGCAACGCCAGCACCGGCTGCGCCGTCGGCGCAATCGTGTGCCGAATGTAGAGCTGGGCAATCTCGTCCCCGGCGCGCGGCCCGGTGTTGCGAAGCTTGAAGGTCACGGTCGCTGTGTCCCCCACCCCCACGCGCGCCGGCGAGACGACCAGATCGCGATACTCAAACTCCGCGTAGGAAAGCCCGAAGCCGAACGGATAGAGCGGCCGGCCCGTGAGATCCACGTAGTCGTCACCGCGCCCGGTGGGGAGGTGGTCATAGACCAGCGGGAGCTGCCCCTCGTGGCGCGGCACGGTGTAGGGCAGGCGCGCCGAGGGTGAGATGTCGCCGAACAGCAGCCGCACCAGCGCGGCGGCTCCGGCCTCGCCGGGGTAGAAGGACTGCAGGACGGCATCAACGTGCGCGTCCCAGGGCTCGGTGATGACCGCCCCGCCGGCGAAAATCACGACAATCGTCGGCGTGCCCGTCGCGGCCACGCGGCGAATCAACTCCTCCTGCCGCCCCGGCAGCCGCAGCGACGAGCGATCACGGAACTCCCCCTCGTCCACGGTGGCCGTGATGATCGCCGCGTCGGCGCCGCGGGCGGCGAGCACCGCGTCGGCGATGCGCTGTTCCTCCGACGGCCTGCTCGGCTCGACCACCTCCCACAGCAGGCGAACGCGACCGTTGCCCGTCGTCTGCCGGTACTCGAGGCGCAGTGCGTGCCGTCCGGCGCCGAGCGCACGGGACGCCACGCGTCTCGCGTATGACACCTTGCGATCGCCATCGATGACAAGTTGACCGTCCACCCACAGCCGCACCCCGTCATCGCCTTCCACCGCGAGGCGGGTACCGCGGGCCGGCACGTCGAGCACGCCGGCCCACCGCACGGAGTACCAGTCGGTGCCGACGCCACGCGCCGGACGGTTGAAGGTCCACGAGAAGTCCACGCTCGAATCGGCGCGCACGGTCGCGGGCTCGCCGCTGAGCCACGGATTCGCGAAGTACGCGCCGCGCAGTCCGCGGGCCGGCGCCGTGCCCGCGTCGTGCGAGAGCGCGCGCATCGGCACGACCGTCCACTCGGCGGTGGTCGGCCACGGACCGGCGGCGACGCGCACGGCCTCGCGTCCACCGAGCCGCGCCGCAAGCTCGTCGGCGAGCGGCCGCCCACGCACGGGCGCGACGCTGTAGCCGCCGACTGGCGACGCGGTGGCCGCGGGGCCGATCACCGCGACGCGAGCGATGCGAGACAGGGGGAGCGCGTGGCGCCTATTGGCAAGCAGCACGATGGACGACTCGGCGGCGCGCCGCGCAAGCGCGTGCGCGCTGTCGTCACGCACGGCGGAGGGGGTGGCTGATCCGACGTATGGCCGGTCGAACAGCCCGAGCGCGAACTTTAGGCGCAGCACGCGCACCACGGCCGTGTCGATCACCGCGGGCGGCATGAGGCTGTCGCGGAACGCTGGCCAGAACAGCGCCGCATCGGCAGCGCTCGACTGGAAGATCACGTCGAGCCCCGCGCGCAGCGCCTGCCCCGTCGCCTCCGCATACCCCGATGCCGTGTGATGCAGCACGTTCGCGCCGCCCACGCCGCCCTGGTCGGCGATGACGACGCCGTCGAAGCCCCACGTTGTTCGCAGCACGCGCGTGAGCAGGCCGGCGTTCGCGGTGGCCGGAAGGCCGTTGACGCTGTTGTACGCGGCCATGACCGATCGCGCCCCGCCAGCGAGGATCGCGTCGCGGAACGGCGGGAAGTGCAGATCCTCGAGCGTCGCCTCATCCACCGCGATCGGATAGGAGTCGCGGCCGCCGTCGCCGTGGTTGGCGACGAAGTGCTTGGGCGTGGCGACCACCCCCGCCTGCTCGAGCGCGCGCGTGTACGCCACGCCCATCGCCGCGCTCAGCCACGGGTCTTCGCCATACGTCTCCTCGACGCGTCCCCAGCGCGGGTCGCGGGCGAGGTTGATCACGGGCGACAGCAACTGCCTCACGCCGCGTTCGCGTGACTGACCGGCGATCACGCGCGCGACGCCGCCCACCAGCGCCGTGTCCCACGACGCGGCGAGTCCGACAGCCTGCGGGAAGACCGTGGCGCCGCGCTGCATCAGCCCGTGCACGCCTTCCTCGAACAGGATCGCGGGGATGCCGAGCCGGGTGCGCTCAACGAAGAATCGCTGCATCGAGTCGGCGCGCGCCGCGGCGGCGTCCGCGCTACCGGCGCCGTCACGCAGGTCGAGCAGTTGGACGCCATACGCCCCACGCATAAAGGCGGCGCTGTCGCGCAACGGATCGCCCGGCGTCACAAAGAGCTGCCAGAACTTCTCCTCGAGCGTCATGCGGGCGAGGAGTAGGCGTGCGCGTTCGTCCACGCTCCGCGATGCGTCCATCCAGGGACGCGCCCCCGTCGTGCCCTGCGCCGCGCGCGGCGCGGGCGCCCGGTTTGCCAGCCCGTGTCCGGGCGCGGCGAGCATTAGTGCGGCCACCAGCAGCGTCGGAAGCACGGCCACCCGCCGGCCGCGGCGCACGGTGACTACTCCTTGGCGAGCGCGCGCACCGCGCGCCACTCGCGTTCGGTCACCGGCGTCACCGAGAGCCGCCCGATGCGCAGCAGCGCCATCTGCGCGAGCGCCTTCGCGCGCTTGATCATCGGCAGCGTCACGGGCGACGGCATCTTGTCGACGGCGCGCAGGTCCACCATGAACCACGTCGGCTTCGCCGGTGACGACTCGGCGTCAAACCCCGGGTGCGCCGGATCGAACGCCGTGTAGTCGGGATAGGCCTCGCGCGCGACCTCGCAGATGCCGACGATGGCCTGCGGGTTCGCCATCGAGTGGTAGAAGAAGACCTGATCGCCGTGCTTCATTCCGTCCCGCAGGAAGTTCCGCGCGGCGAAGTTGCGCACGCCGTCCCAGTGCGTTGTGCGGTCCGTGGCGGCGGTTAGGTCATCCCAGGAGAAGACCTCGGGTTCCGACTTCACCAGCCAGTAGCGGCGCTCGCCAGCCTTGCGCGGCAGGAAGCACTTTCCCCACGGACCGCCCGCGGCCGTGGCGAACTGCGACGGCTCCGCCGCCAGCTTCGGCTTCGCTGCCGCGCGCTTGGCCGGCGCCGGACGCTTCGCCACCGGCTTCTTCTTTGCCGGCAGCTTCTTTCGAGGCGCGCTCTTCTTCGCGCTCACCACGCGCCGCTTCATCGACCGTTCACCGTCCACCGTCCACCGTCTCCCATTACGCGATCCCCTTCGCGATCGCCTTCTTCACCGCGTCCGCGAACGTGTCGATCTCGTCCACGCTCGTGTAGACGCTGGGAGTGATGCGAATGCCGTTGAACTCCGGGTGGCCGATCGGCGTCGTCACGATACGGTGGTTGCTGAGCAGCCAGCCGCCCAGCTTGCCCGGGTCGATGCCGTCCACGCCGAACATGCAGATGGCGCCGGCGCGGTCGTTGTCGAGTGGCGTGAGCACCTTCACGCGATCACTGCTGGCGAGCAGCCGCTTGGCCCAACGGTCACGCAGGTAGCGGAGCCTGGCGATCTTCCGGTCCGCGCCGATGCCGCGGTTGAACGCCAGCGCCGCCGAGATGGCGTTGAAGTTCGCCTGCGGATGCGTGCCGATCTCCTCGTACTTCCGGATATTCGCGCGGTTCGTGTCGGTGGAGCCCATCAGCGACCAGAGCTGCGGAATCTTCGCCTTGCGCACGTAGAGGAAGCCCGTCCCGATGGGCGCGTGCGTCCACTTGTGCAGTGACGTGCCGTAGAAGTCGCAGTCGAGCTGGTCGCGCGTGAACGGGAAGTGGTTGAACGCGTGCGCGCCGTCCACGAACACCTCGATGCCGAGCGGCCGGGCCATGTCCTGGATCTGGCGGACGGGGAGGATCTGCCCGGTGAGGTTGGTGATGTGCGTGACCTCGATCACCTTGGTGCGCGGCGTGATCGCCCGGCGGAACTGCTCCACCACGTACTCGTCGCTCGGCGGCGGCACCTTGAAGGAGATCTGCTTGAGGACGATCCCCTCGCGCGCCACGCGCTGCTGCCACGACGTGATCATGCGCGGGTAGTTCTGGTTCGTGAGCAGGACCTCGTCGCCGCGCGCGAGGTCGATGCCGAAGATCAGCGTCTCCAGCGCTTCGGAGGCGTTGCGCACGACCGCCATCTCCTCCGGGTCGCACCCGAAGTCGCGGGCCAGGTCGCGCCGCGTGCTCTCCATCCGCGGCTCGAGAATGCGCCACATGTGCTCGACCGGCAGTTCGTTGGTGAACTTCAGGTCGCGGATCATCTGCTCGAGCACGTGCGACGGTGTCGGCGAGATCCCCCCGTTGTTCAGGTTGATCATCGTCCGGTCGGCGTCGAAGGCGCGCTGGATCTGCGCCCAGAAGAGCTCGTCATCGGCGAGCGCCAAGGGCGACCGGTCGCCGGCAATGGCATTGGCGCGCGCCAGCTGCTGCATGGCCTTGGCGCGGAACGCGGGAAGCGTGACGGCGGCCCCGGCGAGGGCGGCGACGAAAGTGCGGCGTTCCATGGAGGCGGACGGTGGACGGTGGACGGGAGACGGTGGACGCGGGGCCCACCGGGATCAGTCAGCGCAAATATGGGGGCGCCAGGCAGGCGCGCTAGCGTTCTCTGTCATCCGCCATCTGCCATCTGCCACCAACCGTCCACCGTCCACCGTCCACCGTCAAGGTACAACCACCAACCCCGCCTCCCCCCCAAACTCATCCGTCACCCGCGTCAGGTTCGCCGGCGCCCGCCACTGACTACCGTTGACGCGCACGGCCACGCGATGCGGGCCGGTGGGGAGCGGCACCTGCAACTCCCACGCGTCGAGGACCCACTGCATCGGCACCGGCTGCCAGTCGCTGAACGTGCCGTACGCCTCGACGCGCGCGCTGGAATTCGCGAGGACCCGCAGCGTGAGCACCGCGCCGCCGTCGGGCGAGCGGCGCACGAACGCGATGGCGCCGTAGCGGTCGATGCGCAGCACCGTCGGGTCGCGGCGGAGAAGCAAGATGCGGAGGGACACCGACAGGAACTTCGAGTCGGGGAGCGCCCGCAGCGGGTCGGCAAGTTGCCGTCCGCTCGACACGGTCAGTGCCGCCACGGGCGACAGGTAGAAGGCGGCGGCGAAGGTCATCGCCCGGTCGTTCACGCGCGTGGCCACGCCCTCGCCCGCGCGCACGGTGCCGATGGCGAGCAGATCGAGCGCCGCGAACGACTGCTGCAGCGTCAGCGTCGCGTCGCGCACCACGAACGCGCCGACCGGTCGCCGTGACGGCAGGCTGCTGGCCGCCATCAGGTCGGTGTCGTACGAGCGCGTCATCACGCCAGTCACCGTCGCCGAGGTTCGCCCGAACTCACCCCACGCGCCGGCGTCGAGCGACGACGACTGCATGTTGTGGCCGAACCGATTGGTCGTCCCGCTCGACGCGCCGGCCCACAGGCCGCCGGGGCCGTGCGCGCGCTGCACGCGCGTGAACAGCGCAGCCGTGCCGCCGCCGCGAAGCGATGTCAGGCCGAAGACCGCGCCCGAGATGCCAGTTTCCACGCGCCACTTGGGGAACCGCGCGAACTGGTATCGCGCGGCCAGCAGCCCAACCGCGGTGCCCGTCGAGTCGCGCGCTGAGGTGAGCGAGCCGCTCGCGGTGGTGACCACCCGCTCGCGGGACCTCCGCCAAGTGACGCCGAGCACGCCCGCGCCGCGCGACGTGTTGCCGGCCTGGCGCAGCGATGCCACGCCCGCCTCCATGCGGATCTCATCGGGGGCCTGCGCCGCCGCGACGTGCGCGGCGAACAGCAGGCAAACGGCGGCGGGCCCCCTCATCGCATGGGTTTACGGCCTCCGCGGATTGGTGAACGCGGACGCGGCCGGCGCGGGTGGCAGGAGCGACATCACCCCGCGGGCGCGAAGATCCAGTGCAGCTTCCGGCGCCCAGCCGGCGGCGACGTCGCCTTGGACCGACTGCGCGAGCGCGTAGAGCTGCACGTTCGTGGCCCCCCGTGCCATCAGGTCGGTCACGACCTGGGCGGCACGGTTTGCCGGCAATCCCTTGGCGACGAGCTCGGTGAGCACGCCGAGGGGGAGGGCCAGCGAACGATCGGGCCACGCCGCGCGCATCTTCTTCAGGATGGGCGCGGGAACGCCGACGTAAAGCGCGTCGGCGCCAGCGGCAATCTCATCTTCGCTCGGGTTGGGCGCGAGCTGGTCGCGCGCAACCTGCAGCCGCTTTCCAAGGGCGGCGACGGCATCCGTGATGCGCTTCGGCGTTGCCCGCTTGGCAATCCCCTCATTCGCCTTCGCGATCAGCAGGCGCTCGGGGAGCCCGATGGCGCGCGCGGCCACGACCTCGCGCTCCACCGCTCGGCGGAGCCCGAGGTCCGCCGAGGCGTCAAGGCGGGCCGCCTGCGCGTGCGCCACCGAAGCGGCGGCGCCCGACGCAAGCGAAATGAGGAACAGTCGGCGAAGTGTCATCACGGTGCCTGCACGATAAGTACGGAGTTTTCACGCCCGAAGTCCAGATCGCGCGCCTTGGGCGCGCGCGGATCGGCCATCCACTGCTGCCCATCCACGACGAAGGCATACACGTGCCGCCCCGAGGCAAGCGGAACGGTCACGCTCCACGTGCCGGGCTCATTCCCCGGCTCGAGCAGCGTCGCGGTCTGGGACCAGCCATTGAAATCGCCCACCAGGGCCACCTGCGAGGCGCGCACGTCGCGCAGGGTGAACTGCACCGGCACGAGAGCCGCCGCGCGCGCGTCGCGGGCGACGGGAAGCACCGGCAGCGCCTGCGCACCCGGCGCTGCCATCGCCGCGCGATCGGCCGCCGCATCCGACGCTTCGTGCGACAAGAAGCCGATGAGCAGTCCCGCCGCGGCCAGCGTGGACGCTGCGTAGGTGAACGGCGCAGACGGCCAGGCCACCGAGCGCCACCAGCGCCGCGGCCGCCCATCCACGGCGTCGAGCACCCGCGCCACGAGCCGCGGATTCGGCGACTGCCGACGGCGCAGCAGCGCCGCGACCCGTTCGATCAGTTCGTCATGTGCGTCCATCATCTCACATCTCCTGTTGCAGGCGGGTGCGCAGCGCATCACACGCGCGCTTGACCCGCATGCGGAGCGCGGACAACCGCACCCCGGTGATGACTGCCATGTCCTCGTAACTCAGGTCTTCCACGTGGCGCAGCAGGAACGCTTCGCGCTGCTCCGCGGGCAGACTCTCCAATGCCGCTTCCACTTCCTCGAGCATGTCCAGCGATGGCTGCGGCGCATCGGCCGCCACCGCCGGCAGTTCCCCCGTGATCACCAGCGATTCCCGCCGCCGGCGACGCTCACGCGCCGTGCGGCATCGGTTCGCCAGAATACGGAAGAGCCACGGCTCGAACCGCGCGTCCGACCGGAACTGATCCAAGTGGTCGTAGACCCGGACGAACGTGTCCTGCACTGCCTCCTCCGCATCCTCCTCGTCGCCCAGCAAGTAGCGCGCGTAGCGCAGGCAACGCATGTGGAAGAACTCCACAAGCTCCGCAAACGCCTCCGTATCCCCGTTGCGCGCTCGCAGCGGGATGGCGGGATCGATGTCGGTGCTCGCGCGCACGGTGGTCGGTTCGGCGGGTTGGATAGCCCACAATACCCCGGGCGACTCCTTCCTCGCTACCGCCTCCACGCGCCTCGATCGATACGCCATCGCACTCCGAGTGATGATCGCCGGCTGGGTTCACAGAGCTGCCTGCCCCAGCCCGCCGCCCCGAGGGCACTGCCACACCGAGTAACTTGCTTCCCTACAACGACTTATCGGACTGCCACGACCGGAAGCCACCACCCTCTGGCGCCACCGGCCGCACTTTCACATACCCCGGCGTACCTCGCCCCGTCACATTCCTTAGACACGCTGGCGGCAATGCCCGCCCCATGGCATTCTGTCTGACACCTCCTGACCGGAATCGGTTCGTGTCCCTTCCCCAGACCAGCGCCCCGTCAGCCCAACCGACGACGTCCGAACGACTTCCCGAGTCGCGTGATCCGGCCACCGGCGAGGTCTGGCGGCGATACCCCGTGGCCGATGCGGTCGCAGTGCGCGGCACGGTAGCGCGCGCCCGCGCGGCCCAGCCGGCGTGGGCGGCTCTCTCTCCATCCGCGCGCGCGGACTGCATTCGGCGCTTCGTGAAGGAACTCCTCGCCCGCCGCGACGAGGCCGCGGGCATCGTCGCGCGCGAGAACGGCAAGCCGGTCGGCGAGGCGCTGGGCGTGGACGTGGGCGTGACGCTCGCCCTCGCCGATCACTTCGCCGTCGCGGCGCCCCGATTCCTCCGCGCTCGCTGGCGCCGAAGCCGGATGCTCGCCGCCTGGCGCAAGCGGGTGGCGCTGGTCAAGGAGCCGTTCGGCGTGGTGGGCGTGATCTCGCCGTGGAACTACCCGATGTTCCTCCCGCTGAGTTCGGCGATCCCCGCGCTCCTCTGCGGCAACGCGGTCGTGAACAAGCCCAGCGAATGGACGCCGGGGATCGCGGAGCTGGTCAAGGAGTGCCTGCACGCGGCGGGCGTGCCCGCCGACGTCTATCAGGTGGTGCACGGCGCGGGCGCCGCCGGGGCGGCGCTCTGCGAGGAAGCCGACAAGATCTTCTTCACCGGATCCGAGGCCACCGGCCGCAAGGTGGCCGTCGCCTGCGCGCGACGCCTCATCCCGTGCGCGTTGGAACTCGGTGGCTCCGACCCGGCCATCGTCCTCGCCGACGCCGATCTGCGGCACGCGGCCAGCGGCATCGCGTGGGGACGGTTCACGAACGCCGGCCAGACCTGCGTGGCCGCCAAGCGCGTCTTCGTCGAGGAACCCGTGTATGACGAGTTCCTCGCCCTGCTCACGCAGGCGGTGCGCCAGTTGCGCGTCGGCCCGGGAACTGACGACGCCACCGACGTCGGCCCGATGATTCGCCCGGAACAGCGTGCGCTCATCGCCGCACAGCACGCCGACGCGCTCGCCCGCGGCGCGCGCGAGGCGCTGCGTGTCGAGACACCGGCGGGCGACTGCTACTTCCCGCCGACCATCCTGACCGACGTGCCGCCGGACAGCCGGGCGATGACCGAGGAGACCTTTGGCCCGTTGCTTCCGGTGACCAAGGTGCGTGACGCCGAGGAGGCGATCGCCCGCGCCAACGACACCACGCAGGGGCTCTCGGCGAGCGTCTGGACCGCCGACGTCACCCGCGGCATCGCCATCGCCCAGCGCCTGCAGGCGGGCTCGGTGCTGATCAACGACGCCTGCACCGCCGCCGGTGTGAGCGACGTGCCGCACGGCGGCTTCAAGGCGAGCGGGCTGGGCAAGGTGCACGGCGAACTCGGCCTGCAGGAGTGCGTGCGCACCAAGGCCGTCACCGTGGACTGGTTCCAGGCGTGGCGCCAGCCCTGGTGGTTTGGCTACGGCCCGGAGCACCGCGAGAACGTCGGCGACTTCCTCGTGGCCGCCCACGGCACCGCCCTGGGGGCCAAGCTCCGCGCCCTGCCCGGCGTCCTGCGACTCGTCTTCTCGCCAAAGCGCAAGATCTGACGACGGCTTGTTCCGCGAATTGCGCTCGCACAAATTTCCTGCGTGAGCGCGCTGCTGTACGGCCTCGACTATCTCATCGCCGCGTTGCGAGGGGGCTTTCTCGCCTTCGTCCTCGCCGCCGCGATCTACGCGCTGCTCGACTGGATGGTCCGCACCCGGCGCATCAATCCTTTCGGGGCGTTCGCGGGCTTCCTGCGCACGAACATCCGTCCGTTCCTGACTCCCATCGAGCGCAAGGTCGTGCGCTCGGGCGGCAACCCGGCCTCGGCGCCGTGGTGGACGCTGGTGGTGCTCGTCGTCCTCGGCATCGTCGTGCTCGAGGTGCTCGGCTTCGTCCGCACGCAGCTGGCGCTCGCCGCCGGCGAACTTGCCGCCGGCCCGCGCGGCGCCGTGCGGCTGGCGATCGCGTGGACCTTCGAAGTGCTGCGCTTCGCGCTGATCGCCCGCGTGATCGTCTCGTGGGTGCGGCCGTCGCCGTTTGCGTGGTACGTGCGCTGGTCCTACGCGCTCACCGAGTGGATGCTTCATCCCCTCCGCGGCTTCATTCCCCTGGTGTTCATGGTGGATGTCACGCCCATCGTCGCCTACATCCTCCTCGGACTCGCCGAGGGCTTCCTCGTGAGGCTCGTCTGATGGCGTTCACGGTGACGCCTCGCGGCGCGGGCGTGCGCTTCGCGGTGCACGTGCAGCCGCGCGCAAAGCAGCCGGGCATTGACGGCCTGCATGGCGACGCGCTGCGCGTGCGGGTGCAGGCGCCGCCGGTGGATGGCGCGGCGAACGACGCCGTGGTGGCGGTGCTCGCCGAGGCGCTCGGCGTGCCGGCTCGCGCGGTGCACATCGCCGCGGGCCAGACCGGCCGAAAGAAGCTCGTGGACGTTGACGGCATTGACGCGGCCGCGGCGACGGCGCGTCTCCTCGCATGACTATTCTCTCTCGCCACCTTTCCGACTGACCGTGGCTTCCATCGTGCTCGTTGGCGCCGACGCGGCGCTGCTCGAAGGACTGGCCCAGGCGCTCACCGCCGCCGGCCATCAGGTGCTCACCGCGGCGTCGCTCGCCGAGGCGTCGTTCGTCGCAGTGGCTGCTCCGCCGCTGCTGGCGGTCGTGGATCGCGCCTTGCTCTCGACCGCTGCCGACGCTCACACGCTCGGGCTTGCCCCAGGCGGCGCTGTGGTCGCCTTCGGCGATCCGGCCGCACCGCTCCCCGGCCCGGTGCGGCGCGCGGTGCTCGCTGAACTCCGCCTGCCGCTGGAACGTGCGCGACTTGTCGCGCTCGCCGCGCACGTGGCGGCGCGGGCGCAGCGCACGGGGCGGGACGCGACACGCGTCACGCCGCCGGAGTCGCGGCCCGGCGTGTAGCGCTGCGGGCGCGGGAACGGCGAACTGCTGCCGCAGATTCCGCGGATAAACCACGGATTGACGCAGATCCACTCATGAAATGGGCGGGGTCGCCTCACGCGCATGCGGGCACGCAGCGTTCCCTGCGGCCGTATCCGCGCTCATCCGCGTCAATCTGCGACATCTGCGTCAAGCAGTTCGCCCTTGCCATCACTTGCAATTCATCGCCAGATGATGATCATTAGAGAGACAACCGAATCACGTGGCGATTTCCGGCAAATTGCGGCCACGCTAAACAATCGCTAAAGCGCCAGCCCCGGGCGCCCCGTCGCCGGGGCATTTTCGTTCCCCGTCCCTCGTTCCTCCACCCCTCCCTTCGCACCACCCCTCCGCACCCCGTGCCCATCACTCCTCCCCTTTCAGACTCCGCCTACCTCCACGCACTCGCTGAGCGAGTGCTGGTGTTCGACGGCGCGATGGGGACAAGCATCCAGCGGTTCCATCTCACCGCCGAGGACTACGGCGGCGCGGCGCTGGAAGGGTGCAACGATCACCTGGTGCTCACGCGCCCGGACGTCATCCAGTCCATCCACGAGTCGTTCCTCGCCGTAGGCTGCGACGTGGTGGAGACGTGCACGTTCCAGAGCACGCCGCGGCGGCTCGCCGAGTGGGGGCTGAAGGAGAAGGCGCGCGACATCAACGTGGCCGCGGCACGCATCGCGCGCGCGGCGTGCGACAAGTTCGCCACGGCGGCGCACCCGCGATTCGTCGCCGGCTCCATCGGCCCGACGGGAATGCTGCCGAGTTCGAGCGACCCTGCCCTCTCGGCCATCACGTTCGAAGCGCTCGCCGAGGAGTACTACTGGCAGGCGAAGTACCTCGCCGAGGGCGGCGTGGACGTTCTGCTCGTCGAGACGTCGCAGGATATCCTCGAGGTGAAGGCGGCGATCGCCGGCTTCGAGCGCCTCTTCGCGGAACTCGGCCGCCGCCTCCCCGTGCAGGCGCAGGTCACGCTCGACACGAGCGGCCGTATGCTCCTCGGCACGGACATCGCCAGCGCGATGACGACGCTCGAGGCGCTCCCGGTGCACGTGATCGGACTGAACTGCTCCACCGGCCCCGAGCATATGCGCGAGCCGGTGCGCTATCTGACCGAGCACGCGACGCGTCCGGTGAGCTGCATTCCGAACGCCGGCCTGCCGATCAACACGGGAACCGGCGACGCGGTGTATCCGCTCGAACCCGCGCCGATGGCCGAGGCACTGCGCGAGTTCGTCGCGCAGTTCGGCGTGCGTATTGTCGGCGGGTGCTGCGGCACGACGCCGGAGCATTTGGCGGCGGTGGTGGCCGCGGTGCGGCCGACGAACGCGGACACTGCGACGCGCGCGCCCGCCGCGTCCACGATTCCTCGCGTCAGTTCCGCGATGCGCGCGATCACCCTGCACCAGGATCCGCCGCCGCTGCTCATCGGCGAGCGCGTCAACGCGCAGGGGTCGCGCAAGGTGAAGCGCCTGCTCCTCGCCGACGACTACGAGGGGATCCTCGAGGTCGCGCGCGAGCAGGTGGAGGGGGGCGCACACGTGCTCGACGTCTGCGTCGCCGTCACCGAGCGCGCCGACGAGGCCGACCAGATGGAGCGCGTCGTGCGCCTCCTGTCGCAGTCGGTCGAGGCGCCGCTGATGATCGACTCCACTGAGCCCGACGTCATCGCCCGCGCGCTGGAGCACGTGCCGGGGCGGGCGCTCGTGAACTCGATCAACATGGAGAACGGGCGCGCGCGCATCGAGGCGATCGTGCCGTTGGCCAAGAAGCACGGCGCGGTGCTCGTCGCGCTGACCATCGACGACCAGGGGATGGCGCGGACGGCGGCGCGCAAGCTGGAGATCGCGCGCAAGATCCACGACATCGTCGTGGGCGAGTACGGTCTTGCGCCGGGCGACCTGCTGTTCGACGCGTTGACCTTCACGCTCGCCACCGGCGACGCGGAGTGGGTGGACTCGGCGCGCGAGACGATCGACGGCATTCGCGCGATCAAGGCCGAACTCCCCGGCGTGCTCGCCGTCCTCGGCGTGAGCAACGTCTCGTTCGGGTTGGCCCCCGAGGCCCGCGGCGTGCTCAACTCCGTCTTCCTGCACCACTGCGTGCAGGCCGGACTCGACGCCGCGATCGTAAACCCCGCGCATGTGACGCCGTACGCCGAGATTCTGGAGACGGAGAGGGCGCTTGCTGACGATCTGATTTTCAATCGAAGGGGGGATGCGCTTCAGCGGCTCATAGAGCACTTCAGTCAGACGGTGGACGGTGGACGGTTGACGGTGGATAAGGCGGATCCAACGGCCGCGATGTCTGCCGAGCAGCGCGTGCATTGGATGGTGGTGCACCGCAAGAAGGAGGGAATCGAGGCGGCGCTCGACGCGGCGGGGGTGCGCGAGCAGCCGGTTCGGGTGCTCAACGAGGTGTTGCTGCCGGCGATGAAGGAGGTCGGCGACAAGTTTGGCGCGGGCGAGCTGATCCTGCCGTTCGTGCTGCAGAGCGCCGAGGTGATGAAGAAGGCGGTGAAGCACCTCGAGCAGTTCCTCGAGCGGTCGGAGGGATACACCAAGGGGACCGTGGTGCTCGCCACCGTGTACGGCGACGTGCACGACATCGGCAAGTCGCTGGTGCACACGATCCTCGGCAACAACGGCTACACCGTGCACGACCTCGGCAAGCAGGTGCCTGTCAACACGATCATCGAGAAGGCCGTCGAGCTGAAGGCGGACGCGATTGGGCTGAGCGCACTGCTGGTGAGCACCAGCAAGCAGATGCCGCTGTGCGTGCAGGAGCTTGATCGGCGCGGCCAGCAACTCCCCGTGCTCATTGGCGGCGCGGCGATCAACCGTCGCTTCGGACGCCGCGCGATGTTCGTGGACGGCGAGCGTGCCTACGCGCCGGGTGTCTTCTACTGCAAGGACGCGTTCGAGGGACTCGAGACGATGGACCGCCTGCGCGATCCGGCGCAGCGCGACGCATTCACGCGTCAGCTGCTCGATGACGCGCGCAACGACGTCTTCCTGCACGCCAACGTCGGCAAGGACGTGCGCGCCGGCGACGCGGGGGGCGAACGGAGCGACGTGCGCGCCGACGTGGCCATCCCGCGCGCGCCCTTCCTCGGCTCGCGCGTCCTGCGTGACATCCCCTTGCGCGAAGTGCTCGACCTGCTCGACCTCGACGAACTCTATCGCCTGCAGTGGGGCGGGCGCGGGTCGGGCGAAGCGTTCGACGCGCTGGTGCGCACCGAGTTCGAGCCAGCGCGCCGGCGTCTGGAGGCCGACGCCATCGCCGGCGGTTGGCTGCGCCCGCAGGCGGTGTACGGCTACTTCCCCGCGCAGGCCGACGGCAACTCGATCGTCGTGTACGATCCGGCTGCGCTGGAGAGCGACGGTGGATCGCGGCGCGAGATCGCCCGCTTCGCATTCCCGCGGCAGGCCGGGCGCGAACGGCTCTGCCTCGCCGACTACGTGCGCCCCACCGCATCCGACGAGATGGACGTCATCGCCCTGCAGGTGGTGACGGTCGGCGAGGCGGCGTCCGAGCGGTTCGCGGCCTTGCAGGCGGCCGGCGAGTACAGCGAGGCCTTCCTCGTGCACGGCCTCGCCGTGGAGGCCGCCGAGGCGACGGCGCAGTGGCTGCATCAGCGCGCGCGCCGCGAGCTCGGTCTCGCCGATGAGCAGGGGAAGCGCTACTCGTGGGGCTACGGCGCCTGTCCTGACCTCGACGACCATGCCCAGCTCTTCCGCGTGCTGCCGGTGCAGCAGGCGCTGGGCATGACGCTCACCGAGGCGTTCCAGCTCATCCCCGAGCAGAGCACGGCGGCCATCGTCCTGCACCACCCGGACTGCAAGTACTACGCGGTACGCACCGCGGCGGAGGCTTCGGCATGAGCGCGACACGCGACGACTTGCGGCGCCGGCTCGTGGATCCGGAGCAGGTGCTCATCGCCGACGGCGCGATGGGGACGATGCTCTACGCGAAGGGCGTCTTCATCAACCAGTGCTACGACGAGCTCAACGTTCGCCAGCCGGACCTCGTGCGCTCCGTCCACGACGAGTACGTGCGCGCGGGGGCGGAGCTGCTCGAGACCAACACCTTCGGCGCCTCGCGTCCGAAGCTGCAGCATTACGGGCTCGAGGCGCACGTGCACGAGTTCAACCGCGCGGCGGCCGAGCTGGCGCGCGAAGCGGCTGGCGAGCGCGCGCTCGTCGCCGGCGCGGTGGGACCCCTGGGCCTGCGCATCGAACCGTACGGCCCGACCTCGCGCGAGGAGGCGCAGGCGTTCTTCGCCGAGCAGATGCGCGCGCTGCGCGACGGCGGCGTGGACTGCTTCATTCTCGAGACGTTCAGCGACCTCGACGAGATCGCGCAGGCGGTGAAGGCGGCGCGTTCGGTGGACGCGTCGCTCCCCGTCATCGCGCAGATGACCGTGGGGACCGACGGCGTCACGTCGTTCGGCGTGCCACCAGAGGAAGTGGCCGAGGCGCTCGACGCCACCGGCGCGGATGTCATTGGGCTCAACTGCTCGGTGGGCCCGCAGACCATCCTCGAGGCAATCGAGCGGATGGCGGCGGTCACGTCAAAGAAGCTCTCGGCGATGCCCAACGCCGGGATGCCCCGCGAGGTGAGTGGGCGCCGGATGTACATGGCGAGCCCGGAGTATATGGCCACGTACGCGCGCAACCTGATCCAGGCCGGCGTGCGCGTGGTGGGCGGGTGCTGCGGCACGACGCCTGAGCACATCCGCGCGATGGTGGATGGCGTGCGCCCGCTGGTGCCGCGGCACAAGACGGTCGAGGGATCGGCGGGGGGCGGGCGCTTGTCACGCGTGGCCGCGCATCACGAGTCGCACGCCGTTCCCTCGGTGCCTCTCATCGAACGTTCGGCGTGGGGGCGGAAGCTCGCCGCCGGCGAGTTCGTGTCGAGTGTCGAGATCGTTCCGCCGCGCGGCGTGGATCCGGCGCGGATGCTCGACGAAGTCCGCAAGCTCAAGGCGGCTGGCGTGGACGCGGTGAATGTCCCCGACGGGCCGCGCGCGCAGAGCCGGATGAGCGCGATCGCCACCAGCGTCCTGATCCAGCAGGAGTGCGGCATCGAGACGGTCACGCACTACGCCTGCCGCGACCGCAACCTGCTCGGGATGCTCTCCGACCTGCTCGGCGCCTCCGCGCTCGGCCTGCACAACGTGCTGCTCGTCACCGGTGACCCGCCGAAAATGGGGCCGTATCCCGACGCGACGGCCGTGTTCGACATTGACGCGATCGGCCTCACGAACCTGGTGAACCGGCTCAACCACGGCGTGGATCCGGGCGGCAACAGCATTGGCGCGCCGACGCGCTATGTGATCGGCGTCGGGGTGAATCCTGTGGCCGTGGATGTTGAGCACGAGCTCAGGCGCTTCGCGTGGAAGGTCGAGGCCGGCGCCGAGTTCGCGGTGACGCAGCCGGTCTTCGACACGGCCCAGCTCGAGTCGTTCCTCGCGCGCATCGAGCAGCACCGCATTCCCGTGGTCGCCGGCATCTGGCCGCTCGTCTCGGTGCGCAATGCCGAGTTCCTGGCCAACGAAGTTCCTGGGGTGACCGTGCCGCCGGAGGTCATCGAGCGGATGCGCCGCGCCAACGAGCGATCCAAGGATCACGCGATCGCCGAGGGCATCGCCATTGCGCGCGAGATGCTCGACCGCGTGCGTGGCGCGGTGCAGGGCGTGCAGGTGTCGGCGCCGTTTGGCAAGGTGGAGCTGGCGCTCGAGGTCATTCGCGCGTAGGGCTCACTCGGGGTCCGGTGAGCCCGGGCGTCATCGCGGCAGGGGCGGCTCCCCTTCGTAGTGCCGTCGCCGCAGGCGCAGGTCGAGGCGCTCCAGCACGCTCGCCACCACGTGGCCGGCAACGGCGCCCACAGCGCCTCCGCCGAAGCCGGCCAGGAACATCGTGCCGATGTAACGGAACATCGCATTGCCAGCGCCGGTGTAGACGTCCGCATAGAGGCGCGGAAACCCGAGGACGCCGGCGACGACAAAGGCGGCGATGAATCCCGCCAGCAGGCCGGAATCCACGATCGTGCTGCGCCGAAGCCTGAAGAGTTCGGCGGTAGCCATAGCGTCGGTTTCCTGACGCTTGGGCATCTCCTCGTCGGTCGACCGGATGGGCTCCCGCATGCGTCGCAATTTACCGAGGGAAGCGCGCGCGGGAGCGGGCGTCAGCTGCGAACCGGGCCGCGGTTGACGCTCCACCGCGTATGGCGCCGTCCATGCGAATTCTGTAAGGTGAAGAAGCAGCCCACTCGCGACGCGCGGCGTCGCTGCCCACGGGCCAGCGCGTCGCGCCCGGCCGCTTGTCGAGGGTGCCACCATGCCCACCACCAGACCGCCCGCCGTCGCTGGGACCTTCTACCCCGACGCCGCCGCCGTCCTCGAACGCGAGGTCGGCGAGATGCTCGCTCATCCAAAAGGGCCGGCGCTGGCCGGCGCGCCAAAGGCGCTTATCGTCCCGCACGCCGGCTACATCTACTCGGGCCCGATTGCCGCCAGTGCGTACGCGCGCTTGGCGCCGCTGCGCGGCCGCGTGCGCCGCGTCGTCCTGCTGGGTCCCGCGCACTTCGTTGCGGTGCGCGGCCTCGCCCTGCCCAAGGCCGAGGCATTCGAGACGCCGCTGGGTGTCATCCCGCTCGACACCGCGATGATGGCGCGGCTCGACGCGCTCCCTCCCGTGTCGCGCAGCGTGGCCGCGCACGCGCCAGAGCATTCGCTCGAGGTGCAGCTCCCGTTCCTGCAGCGCGTCCTCGGCGACTTCCTCCTC
Source organism: Gemmatimonadota bacterium (assembly GCA_016871855.1). Lineage (GTDB taxonomy): Bacteria > Gemmatimonadota > Gemmatimonadetes > Gemmatimonadales > Gemmatimonadaceae > PNKL01. The sequence goes on along the minus strand of VHBQ01000042.1, from coordinate 4,845 downwards.
GTGCCCTTGGTCGTGGGTGACACCGACGCGGACGAGGTAGCCGCCGTGCTGGAAGCCGCCTGGGGCGGCGACGAGACACTCATCGTCATCAGCTCCGACCTCTCGCACTACCTGACCGACGAACGGGCGCGCGTCGCCGATCGGCGGACGGTGGACGACATCCTCTCGCTGCGCGAAGTCGGACACCGGCAAGCATGCGGCGCCACGCCGGTCAACGGTCTTCTGGTCGCCGCACGCCGGCGCGGCCTGCAGCCGGTGGCGCTGGATGTGCGCAACTCCAGCCAGACCGCGGGCGATCCGGACCGTGTCGTGGGGTACGCGTCGTTTGCGTTCGTAGAGGCGGAAGAGGAGGCCGACGAGCCTCTGGTCGACGAAACGGAGCCGTCTGAGGACGAGAAGGGCGCCGTCCTCCTGCATCTCGCGCGCTCGGCAATCGGCGCCGAGCTCGGGTTGGGTCCGCGCGCCTCGGCGGATGCCGCATGGCTTTCCGCGCCGGGCGCGACGTTCGTTACGCTGACCAAGAAGGGGAAGCTGTGCGGGTGCATCGGCTCGATCGAACCGCGCCGCTCGCTCAGCGCCGATGTCGAGGAGAACGCCGTGGCGTCGGCGTTCCACGACCCGCGCTTCCGCCCGCTGCGGCGCGCGGAGTTCGAGACTGTACGCGTGGAGGTCTCGCTCTTGTCGCCGATGGAGCCCATCGAGTTCGCCGACGAGCGCGGCGCGGTGGCGTCGCTGCGCCCGCACGTGGACGGCATCGTCTTCGCCTACGGCCGCTATCGCAGCGTGTACCTCCCACAGGTGTGGGAGCAGCTGTCCAAGCCCGCCGAGTTCCTGGCGAATCTGAAGGAGAAGGCCGGGCTTCCCGCGACGTTCTGGGCGACCGGCGTGCAACTGTCGCGGTTCACGGTCAGCAAATGGCACGAGCCCGCCCGATGAGCGCCCCGGAGTCCCGCTTCCCCGCGCGCTGGTGGCATACGCTCGACGACGGGCGCGTGCAGTGCGACCTCTGTCCGCGCGAGTGCCGTCTGCGAGAGGGGCAGCGCGGGCTCTGCTTTGTCCGCCAGGCGTCGGGCGGCGGGATGGTGCTCACCACGTACGGGCGGTCGTCCGGCTTCTGCGTGGATCCCATCGAGAAGAAGCCGCTCAACCACTTCTACCCCGGCTCCTCCGTCTTTTCGTTCGGCACGGCGGGGTGCAACCTCGCCTGCAAGTTCTGCCAGAACTGGGACATCTCGAAGTCGCGCGAGGTGGACACGCTGGTGGACCGCGCGATGCCCGACGAGATCGCCGCGGCCGCCCGCCGGGCGGGGTGCGCCAGCGTTGCGTTCACGTACAACGATCCGGTGATCTTCGCCGAGTACGCGATGGACACCGCCGACGCCTGCCACGCCTCCGGCCTCAAGACCGTCGCGGTTACGGCCGGGTACATGCACGCGGCGCCGCGCCGCGAGTTCTACGCGAAGATGGACGCGGCGAACGTGGACCTGAAGGCGTTCACCGAGGACTTCTACCACCACCTCACCGGAGCGCATCTCCAGCCCGTGCTCGACACGCTGGTCTACCTGCGTCAGGAGACGGACGTCTGGGTCGAGATCACCACGCTGGTGATTCCGGGGCGCAACGACGGCGACGAGGAACTCGACGCGATGAGCCGCTGGATCGTGCGCGAGCTCGGCGCCGACACGCCGCTGCACTTCTCAGCCTTCCATCCGGATTACCGGATGATGGACGTGCCGCCGACGCCGACGTCTACCCTGCGGCGTGCGCGGGAGATCGCGCGGCGCGCCGGACTGCGCCACGTCTACACGGGCAACGTGCGGGATGCGGACGGGGGAACCACGAGCTGTCCGGGTTGCGGCGCGGCACTGATCGTCCGCGACTGGTACGACATCCGCGAGTACCGGCTCACCCCCGACGGTCGTTGCCCCGACTGCCGGGCCGTCGTGGCGGGGCGCTTCGGCGCCTACGGCGGCTCGTTCGGCAACCGCCGCGCGCCGGTGGCGCTGCATCGGTAGCGGATCGCCGGAACGCGCGGCAGGGACGGCGCGCCACGCTTGCCGGGCGCGCCGGGCTTCCGTAAGCTCGAATTGCGGCCCCACCTAACCGATCACGCGTGTTGCTTGCCGGATCACCATTCGCAAGACACGCCTGAGCGCCGAGGCCGCCGCGCGTGAGTCCTCCGGCGTTCGACGTGCCGCAGAGAGGACCGCATATGGCTTCGAACAAGGTCGCCGATCTCGCCGGCCCGGGCGTCAGCACGTACCCGGAAGTCGAGAAGATCCTTCCCACCGACTACCAGCCCCTGCTGAGCCCCAAGGAGACCCAGCACGCCATCACGGCCATCAAGCGCTACATCGAGGACGGGCTCTGCAGGGAACTCAACCTTTTCCGCGTGGAAGTGCCGCTCATCGTCTCAGCCGAGAGCGGTGTCAACGACTACCTCGACCGTGACGGGTCGCGCACCCCCATCGAGTTCCCCTGCGGGCTGGGACTCGAGAAGCGCATCACGGCGCAGGTGGTGCAGGCGGCCACCAAGTGGAAGCGGATGGCGCTCCGGCAGTTCGACTGCGACGTCGGCGAGGGGATCGTCACCGACATGCGCGCCGTGCGCAAGGACTACTTCCTCGACCACGACCACAGCGCCTACGTGGACCAGTGGGACTGGGAGAAGCGCATCACGGCCGACATGCGCAACCTGGACTTCCTCAAGAAGACCGTGCGCGGCATCTGGAAGGTGATCAAGGGGGCCGAGCAGTTCGCGATGAAGGAGTTCCCGAAGCTCAAGACCAAGAAGTACCCCGAGCTGCCGGACGAACTGGTCTTCCTGCACGCCGAGGAGATCCTCGACATGTATCCCGACCTGCCGCGCAAGCAGCGGGAGACGGCGATCCTGCAGCGGTATCCGGCGGTCTTCATCATCGGCATCGGCTGGGTGCTCGAGGACGGCTACCCGCACGAGATGCGCGCGGCCGACTACGACGACTGGGCGACGGAGACCTACGACGGCAATCGCACCCTGCACGGCCTCAACGGCGACATCCTCGTCTGGAACGCGGTGACCAAGCGGCGGCATGAGCTGAGCTCGATGGGAATCCGCGTCACCAAGGAGACGCTGAAGCAGCAGCTCGAGATCACGAAGCAGCTCGACTTCCTGAAGCTGCCGTATCACCAGGCGATCCTGAACGATCGGATCCCGCTGAGCATCGGCGGCGGCATCGGGCAGTCGCGCACGGTGATGCACCTGCTGAAGACGGCGCACCTCGGCGAGGTGAGCGTGACGGTCTGGCCGAAGGAGCTGAACGCGGTCTGCGAGCCGAAGAACATCCGCGTGCTGGAGTAGGCGCCGGCCGAGCGCGACGAGCCGAGGGGGCTCCGGGCGATGCCTTACTCCAGCATCGCCTGGAGCCCCCTCGGCCCGTCGCGCACCAGACGTTAGACTCCATCAAGATCCCACGATCATACGGTCATCAGTGACGGCTCGACGCTCCCTGTGGCTCATCATCGCCGGCGCGGCGCTCGTGGCGGTTGGCGCCAGCATCGCCTGGCTTCTGCGCGACCCGGAGCCGGTCTTCGCGGCGCGCACGGGCCCGCTGGTGCGCGCGGACACGATGGTCGCGCGCGCCAACAGCGGCGTCGCCGAGCAGGAGATCGCGCTCTCCTCGGCGACCGGAGTTCGCGTCCAGCTGGCCGTGCGCCGTCCCGCGCCGACGCCCGGTGACACAGCGCGCCGCGCGCTCTTTCTGCTGCTCGGTGGACACGAGCGCGGTCGCGGCGCCGCAGCCTTGGTGTCGGACCCCCGGGGGAGCATCGTGGCGGCGATGGACTACCCGTTTTACGGCAATCACCGCGCCAAGGGGCTGGCGGTGGTCGCGCAGGTTCCGGCCATCCGCCGCGCCTTCTACGACAGCCCGCCCGCGGTCACGCTGGCGCTCGATTACCTGCTGTCACGCCCCGATGTGGATCCATCGCGCGTGGAGCTGGTCGGGGCCAGCTTCGGCGCGTCGTTCGCCACGATCGCGGCGGCGCGCGATCCTCGCGTCACGCGACTCTGGATCGCGCACGGCGGCGGCAAGCCGTTCGTAATGATCGACGCCGGGCTCGAGCGCGAGATTCCATTCGCGCCGCTCCGGTGGCCGGTGTCCGGCTTGGCGACGCTGCTCGCGTCCGGACCGCGATTTGCGGCGGAGCGCTGGGTCGGGCGCGTGTCGCCGCGACCGGTCGTCATGCTCAATGCGCTCGAGGACGAGCGCATTTCGCGCGTGAGCGTGGATGCCCTCTGGCAGGCCGTGCGCGAACCCCGTGTGCAGGTCTGGCTCCCCGGACGCCACATGCAGGGGAATCGGCAGGAGGTCCTGCGGGCGCTGGTGGACACGGTGATGGCGCTGGCGCGTTCCGGCACAGCCACGATGGGCGGGCCAGCCCCATCGCGGTAGATTCCCCGCATGAACCAGCCCACCTCCTCCCAGCGCCCCCCGCTGACCACGCTCACCGACGACGAACTCGCCTTCCGCGACGCGGTCGCCGAGTTCACCAACGGCGAAGTGCGCCCCCGCGTGCAGGAGATGGAGCGCGCGGCCAAGCTCGACCCGACGCTCATACCCAAGTACTTCGAGCTGGGATTGATGGGCATCCAGGTCCCCGAGCAGTACGGCGGCGCCGGCGGCGGCTTGATGATGGTGACCATCGCCGTCGAGGAGATCAGCAAGGCCGACGCGGCGGCGGCGATCATGGTGGACGTGCAGAACACGCTCGTCCTCTACCCGATGCTGACGTACGCCAGCGACGAGCAGAAGGCGCGCTACCTCCCCCGGCTGTGCACCGACATGGTGGGCGCGTACGCGCTCT
>VHBQ01000041.1 GCA_016871855.1 Gemmatimonadota bacterium | reverse complement strand
TTGCACCTCTTCCGCTACATCGAGGGCTGGTACAACCCGCATCGCCGCCACTCCGCCCTCGGCCAACGCTCCCCGCTAGCCTTCGAACAGCAGCATGTCGTAGAATCAGCAGCCGCTTGAAATCCCAACCACCCGCGCTCCACGAAAGCGGGTCAAGTCCATCCACCGTCCACCGTCCACCGTCACTCGCCCCCTCGCTAGGCTCCGATGATCCCGCTAGGCGACGACAACCCCACCATTCGAGTCCCCGTCGTCACGATCTTCGTGCTCGTGGCGATGTTCGCGGTGTGGGTGCTCGTGCAGGGGGCGGGGATGGATGACGGGCTTCTGGCGGCGAGCGTGTGCAACCTCGGGATGGTGCCGGGCGAGTTGACGCGGATGGCGCCAATCGGGTCGGGCGTTCCGATCGGGCCGGACCTCGCCTGCGTCATCGACAACCAGCGTATCAACGCGCTCACGCCCGTGCTGTCGATGTTCCTGCACGGCGGGTGGATGCACATCATCGGCAACGCGCTCTTCCTGTGGGTCTTCGGGAACAACGTCGAGGACGTGGTGGGGCGGCGGCGGTTCCTGGCGTTCTACTCCATCTGCGGTCTGGCCGCTGCGGCGGCGCACGTGGCGGTGGATCCGCGCTCGCCCATACCCACGGTGGGGGCATCGGGGGCAGTGTCGGGGGTGATGGGGGCGTACCTCGTGCTCTTCCCCAAGGTTCGCGTGCGGATGCTGTTCGTCTTGGTGGTCTTCATCCGCGTGATCGCGCTGCCGGCGTGGCTGGTGCTGGCGTACTGGTTCGCGCTGCAGCTGCTGAGCGGGTTGCCCGAACTGCTGTCGCCAAGCCCTGAGTTGTCCGGTGGCGTGGCGTTCTGGGCGCACGTGGGCGGGTTCCTGGCGGGGGTGCTGCTGGCGAAGCTGTTCGAGAACCCCGAACTGGCGCGCCGGCATCGCCGCGTGCTTGAGGCGCAGGACGGGTTCGACGCGCTGGCGTAGGGGGCCAGTGCCTCCCAGCCGCTGTCAAGGGCGCCTCGACGGGGTGTGACGGTGCCGATGTTTGGCGGACGTCTTGCCGCGGGCGTAGAATTACTCACGGTTTGGCGCAACGCGAGCCGCGCCGAGACCGCGCCCCGCCCCCGCGCGCTTCGTGCGAACCCCACCCCTTGGAGCGACCTGTGCGGCTCATCCCGAAGGACGAAGGCTTCTTCGCCCTCTTTGACCAACTGGCCATCCGGCTGACGAAATCGGCCAGTTTGCTTGACCAGCTGTTCAACAAGCCCACGCGCCTCGATTTCCTTTCCACGCAGATCAAGCTGATCGAGCGGGAGGCCGACGACATCGTGCGCGAGGTGATGAGTCGGCTCGACCGCTCGTTCGTGACGCCGCTGGATCGTGAGGACATCCACCTGCTGGCGTCGTCGCTCGACACCGTGGTGGACCTCATGGATGGCACGGCGCGCCGAGCCCTGATGTTCAACGTCACGGATCGCCGGGATCCGGCGAAGGCGCTGTCGGGGTTGCTGGTGCGGGCGGCGGAGGTCATCGCCGCGGGCGTGACCCACATCCGGAGTCCGCGCGACGTCAGCGAACTGGCGCGCGCGATCAAGGTGATCGAGGAGGAGGGCGACTCGGTCTACTCGGACGCGGTTGGCGCGCTGTTCCGTCAGCCCGGGGTGGATGCCCTCGAGGTCCTGAAGTGGAAGGAGATCTACGACAACTTGGAGCACGCGCTCGATGAGTGCGAGGACGTGATGAACGTGCTCGAGAGCATCGCGCTCAAGAACAGCTGACCGTGCTCGTCTACCTGCTGGCGATCATCTTGGTCGCCTTCATCTTCGACTTCATCAACGGCTTCCACGACGCCGCGAACTCGATTGCGACCGTGGTGGGCACACGGGTGCTCAGTCCGCTCGCCGCCGTGGCGTGGGCGGCGTTCTTCAACTTCGTCGCGCTCTTCATCTTCGGCACGCACGTTGCCAAGACGATCGGGTCCGGGATGATTGACGTCGCGGTGGTCAACCCGGACGTCATCCTCGCCGGCCTTACCGGCGCGATCACTTGGAACCTGGTGACGTGGTACTACGGGATCCCGTCCAGCTCGTCGCACGCGCTGCTCGGTGGCTACGCGGGGGCCGCGGTGGCGCGCGCCGGATTCACGGCGGTGATTCCGTCTGGGTGGGAGAAGACCATCCTGTTCATCGTGCTCTCGCCGATGATCGGCATGACGCTGGGCCTAGGCCTGATGACGGCGACCTACTGGGCGTTCCATCGGGTGCGTCCGCAGCGCGTAGACCGGCTCTTTCGCGTGCTGCAGCTGGCGAGCTCCGCGCTCTTCTCGCTCTCGCACGGCGCGAACGACGCGCAGAAGACGATGGGCATCATTATGAGCCTGCTCATCGCCAGTCAGGCGCTGGTGGCCCAGCAGGGCGAGTTCTTCTCGTTCCTGCGCGTCAGCGGACCGGATGCCATCCCGATGTGGGTGAAAGCGGGCGCGCACATTGCTATCGGCCTTGGTACGCTGATGGGCGGCTGGCGCATCATCCACACGATGGGCTCCCGCGTGACGCGCCTGCGGCCCGTGGGTGGCTTCTGCGCTGAGACCGGCGGGGCGATGTCCATCCTGATCGCGACGTTCCTCGGCATCCCCGTCAGCACGACGCACACCATCAGCGGCTCGATCGTCGGCGTCGGGGCCACCACCCGCCTGTCGGCGGTCCGCTGGGGCGTCGCGGGCCAGATGGTCTGGGCGTGGATCCTGACGATTCCCGCCGCCGCGTTCGTCGCCGCGGTCAGTTATCTCGTCATTCACTTCGCCCGCGGCTAGGCGTCCCGGCCAGCACGCGATGTCTACTCGTCCGAAGGTCCCGGTCTTCAATCGTGAGCTTTCCTGGTTGGCGTTCAACAACCGGGTTCTTCACGAGGCCGCGGACACGCGCACGCCGCTCATCGAGCGGCTGAAGTTCCTGTCGATCGTCAGCACGAACCTCGACGAGTTCTACATGGTGCGCGTGGCCGGTGTCCGGCGGCAGGTCGCCGCCGGCTTCGGCAAGGTGGGGCGCGACGGCGTCTCCCCCGCCGAACTGCTGGACCGCATCGACGAGCGCGTGCGCGAGATGGTGGCCGAGCAGACGCGCATCCTCGAGGACGAGGTCCTCCCTGAACTCGCCACGCACGGCGTTCGGCTGCTGCGCATCTCGGACCTGGACGCCACCGAGCGGCTGGCCGTGGACGCGTATTTCGATTCGCAGGTCTTCCCGGTCCTGACCCCGCTGGCCGTCGATCCCGGGCACCCGTTCCCGTACATCTCCAACCTGTCGCTGTCGCTGGCGGTCGAGCTGCGCGAACCCGACATCGGCGACGAGCACTTCGCGCGCGTGAAGGTCCCCCGCTCGCTGCCGCGCTGGGTGCCGGTGCGCCCGCTGCAGTTCCTCCCGCTCGAAGACCTCATCGGGGCGCACCTCGGCCGCCTCTTCCCGGGGATGGAGATCAAGGGCTATCACGCGTTCCGAATCACCCGGTTCTCTGACTTGGAGATTGCCCCCACGGAGGAGCCAGAGGACCTGTTGGCGATGATCGAGGAGCAGGTCTTCCAGCGGCGCTTCGGCGAGGTCGTGCGTCTCGAGGTGCAGCGCGGGATGCCGGCGCAGCTGCGTGCGCTGCTGCTCAGCGAGCTGCGCGAGACGGAAGACCCGGAGATGGCCCCGCTCACGGAGCGCGAGGTGCACGAGCCGGGGCGCCTGCTTGAGCTGGGTGACCTGATGGCGCTGGCCACGCTCGACCTGCCGGAACTGCGCGATCCGCCGTTCGTCCCGGTGACGCCGCCGGAGCTGCGCGACGGGCGTTCCGTCTTCGACGTGCTGCGCGAACGGGACCTCCTGGTGCACCACCCCTTCGACTCGTTCCCGGCGACCGTGGAGCGCTTCCTCGACGAGGCGGCGCGCGACGAGCACGTGCTGGCCATCAAGCTCACGCTCTACCGGACATCGGGCGACACCGCGGTGGTGCGCGCGCTCACCGAGGCGGCGCAGGCTGGCAAGCAGGTGGCGGTGCTCGTGGAGCTGCAGGCGCGCTTCGACGAGGCGAACAACATCACGTGGGCGCGGACGCTCGAATCATTCGGCGTGCACGTTGCCTACGGCATGGCGGGTATCAAGACGCACGCCAAGCTGGCGCTCGTCGTGCGGCGTGAGCCCGAGGGCATCCGCCGCTACGTGCATATCGGGACCGGCAACTACAACTCGCGCACGGCGCGGCTCTACACCGACTTCGGCCTGCTCACGAGCCACGAAGCGGTGGGCGCCGACGTGTCGGAGCTGTTCAACATGCTGACCGGCTTCTCGCGGCAGCGCGAGTATCGCACGCTGCTGGTTGCCCCGGTCAGCCTGCGCGAGCGCCTGCTGGCGCTCATCGAACGCGAGACGGCGCATGCGCGGGAGGGACGTCCGGCACGGATCGTCGCCAAGATGAACGCCCTCGTCGACAATCGGGTCATTGATGCCCTCTGTGAGGCGTCGAACGCGGGCGTGGAGATGGACCTGCTCGTGCGCGGCATCTGCTGCCTGCGCCCCGGCATTCCTGGCGAGTCGGAGCGCATCCGCATCGTCAGCGTCATCGGCCGCTTCCTCGAGCACTCGCGCCTCTGGAAGTTCGAGAACGGTGGCGCCCCGGAGTACTGGTTGGGCTCCGCCGACTGGATGCCGCGCAATCTCGACCGTCGCGTCGAGGCGATGGTGCCGATCCTCGACAAGGCGCTGCACCCGCGCCTTGACGCGGTGCTCAACGTCTTCCTCACCGACAACCGGCAGGCGTGGGACCTCCAGCCGGACGGCATCTGGGTGCAGCGGCACGCGGGCGAGGAGGCCGAGCGGGCCTCGCATCGGCGGCTGCTGCGCGACTCGTGGGGGATGGCGCGCGCTTCCGGGCCCAAGCATGCGGTGCCGGCGGCGGCCGCCACCGGATAGCCGCGCGCCGCTACGCGTCGTCGCCGGGTTCGACGACGGAGCCATCAGGCGCGACGATCTCGACCGGCGCGCCCGCGACTTCCTCGAGCAGTCCCTTCTTGCGCGCCGCGCCCCAGAGCTCCAGCCGCACCGACGGCGCGGCCGGATTGGGCTGCACCGAGATGCGCAGCGCGCGGCGTAGCCACCGTACCCGCACCTTCTCCACGGCGGCGGAGTGGCCGCGGTCGAATCCGTCCGCGACGCGCAGCAGCGCGGCGAGCCGCTGGATGCGCGCCCGCATTCCGCGGTCGAGCGCGCCGTACTCCACGTGCTTTACGCGGTCCGGCGCGGCGCCGCGGTGATACCGCGCCACGTGCGCCACCACCGACTGCTCATCGGGCGTCATCCCGAGGAAGTCGGCGTGCTGGATGAGGTGAAACGAGTGCTTGTGGTGCTTCTGGTAATTGATGTGGTAGCCGACGTCGTGCAGGAGCGCGGCGTCGGCGAGCACGGCGCGGTCGCTTGGCACGCAGCCCAGCCGGGCGCCGAGCGAGTCGAAGAGCTGGAGGGCGAGCCGCTGCACCTGCCGCGAGTGCGGCTCCTCGTAGTGGCAGCGCTCGGCGAACTCCCGCACGGAGCGCTCCCGCGCCTCGCCGGGGTCCGAAACGACTGGCGCGACGCGCGCGGTCTCGAGCAGCAGCCCCTCGCGGATGCCGTACACTGACGCGACGAGCCCACGCGGCTCGATGCGGGCGCACACCTCGGCGGCGACGGCCAAGCCGGCGAGGATGATGTCAGCGCGTGCGGCGTTGAGGCCAGCCACGGCGAGCCGCTCGGTGGGCGTGAGCTCCTGCAGCAGCTCGAGCAGGTGCTCGATCTCGTGCCACGGCATCCGCGTGCCGTGCACCGAGTGGGCGATGCGGATCCCCTGCCTCGCCAACACCATGCCGGCCAGGTTCGTGAACGTGCCGCCCGAGCCAATCAGCTCCGCGCCGCGCCAGTCGCGCACAGGGAGCACGCGCTCGATGTCGCCGCGAACCGCCTTGCGGAGCTTCCGGACGCCCTTCGCCGCCGTGCGGCCGGCGATGAACTCCTCGGTGAGGCGCACGGCGCCGAAGGGGAGGGAGACGTACCGCTCGACAATTCCCTCGGCGGCCAGCGCAAACTCCACGGAGCCGCCGCCGATGTCCATCACCACGGCGCGGCCGCGTCCCAGGTCGAAGTGGGCGAGCGCGCTGCGGAAGGCGAGCCGCGCCTCCTCCTCGCCGGCGAGAATCTTCACGCGCAGACCGGTCGCCTCGCGCACCTGCCGCAGGAAGGCGGCGCCATTCGAGGCGCCGCGCACGGCCGAGGTGGCCACCGCCTCGATGCGCCGGCAGCCGTACTGGCGCGCCAGCGTCGCCATGCGGGTCGCCGACTCGATGGCGAGGCGCATCGGCTCCTCGCCGAGCGCGCCGGTCTCGTGGAGTCCCGACTGCAACCGCGGCGCCGCCTTCATTTCGTCGATCACGCGGATGGCGCCGTTCGCCGAGACGTCGGCGACGATCTGCCGGATCGAGTTGGACCCGATGTCGATGGCGGCGATGCGCTGCGCGCCCTCCTCGCGCGCGGGGCGCGAAGGGGATGAGTGGAGGCGCAGCGGCGAGAGGGCCATGGAGTGGGAAGTCGTTGAGTGCCTCAACAGTAATGCGTGCCGCCGCCCACCGAAACCGTCAGAACATGTTGGCGTAGCTGATGAACTTGAAACGGCCGTCGCGTTCGAGAATTGTGCCGAAGAGCTGGCCGCGCTGGTCGGCGCCGTCGCCGCTGGCGAATGTCGCCTCGCAGTTGGCATGGAGCAGATTGCCCCCTTGTCGCTCCGGGCGGTCGGCGCAGGTCACGACACGGATGCGCAATGGTCTTCCCCCGAGACGAGCGAGCGCGCGCCGGAGTCCGCTGCCGCTGGGGTGCTGGATGTTGGCCCAGACGAGCGCCGGCGCCTGGCGAAGCGGTGGCTTCGTGAATGGCGAGGACGGATACACGAGGTCGATGAACTCGCGTGGCGCGAGCGCCAGCGTGCGCAGGCGCGCGGTGTCGCGCGCCGCGACCGCCGCGGCGAATGACTGCACCAAGTCGTCGAGGGAAGGGGCGCCCTGCTGCAGCGACGTGGCCGGCGCGCCGCCCACGGCCGCGCGAAATCTCCGCACTTCCTCCTCGATGGGAAGAATGGAGTCGACGATGTAGCCGGGCTGGGCGCGATTCGCGGCGTCCTGCCGCGCGCGCAGCGCTGAATCGGCGCGAACGGCGGCGAGCGAATCGGCGGTTGCCCTTCCCGGGTCATCGGCGGCGCTGCTGCAGGCGGTGCCTGCCGCGAGCAGCGAGGCACACGCCGCGAGGCGCGCGAATGGTCGCATGCGCGTCAGAGTGTGGTACGGGGAGTGAGTGGCACACGGCGACCGGCGCCCGTTCGGGACGCCGGCCGGTCGTGCGGCGGTACGGTCAGTTGCGGGCGTAGTTGGTCCAACCCAGCCACCACTTCGGGCCCGTGGGCGCGGCGGCGCCTAGGAACGCGGTGCCGGTCACTGCCGTCCCCGCCTTGGCGGCCAGCTTGCCGGTGAACGTGGACAGTCCACCCGTGGCAATCGGCGAGCCCGCAACCGGCGTGAAGTCGAAAGCGCTCGGCCCCGCGGGGGAGGCGCTGGCCGCGGGGAGCGCGGCGAACAGCGACGCCGCCGTCGTCGCGGCGCTGAAGGTGATGGCGTTGCCGGCGAGGTCGAACGCGTTCTGCGTGGCCGACGTCGCCTGGAATGCCAGCGGCGCGTCGGCGATGTAGACGTTCTTCACCGCGAGGTCGGCCGTGGCGAGGTTCGGCGTCGGCGTCGAGCCGGCGCGGGCATACGTGGCCGCGTCTCGCAGGGAGATGCCGGCGGCGGGGAAACGGGCGATCACGCCGTTGACGTAGTAGCCCGCGGTGCCACGCCGCAGCATCATGCCGAAGCCGCCGCCGGCGCCGTGCACGCTCTGCACGCCGGCCCCGACCAGCGTGAAGTTGGCCACGACCGGCTGGGTGAAGGGGGCCGTGTCGAAGCCGAGGTCGCAGCCCGAGCCATTACAGCCGTCGTTCTCGATGCCCTGCATGTCCGTCGCGTACGATCCCGCGCCGGTGCGAATCGGCACGTTGGTCGACTTGTAGGAGATCAGATACTGCATGCGGCCCGACCAGCCCTCGGACATGTCGAACTGGTCGTCCTCGCCTTCGTAGGCGATGGCGTAGCTCAGGTCGAATCCGCCCCCGAAGAACTCGAAGGAGTCGTCGAGGCCGCTGACCGAGTTCACGAACGAGACCTTGGTGCCCGAGCCGACGGCCGCGAAGGTGAAGCTGTTGAGCTCGTTGTTCAGCGACGGGGCGAAGCCAGCGAATTCCACGCGCACGTAACGCAGCTCGCCGCTGTTGTCCGTCGGCGTTGTGCCGCCCGAGTAGAGCACCTGATAGTTCTTGCCACCGACGATGGCCTGCCCGTCGGTGCCGGACCCCTCGATCTCCACGCTGCCGCTGCGATTGATGGGCGCGTTCCCGACGATGATGAGTCCACCCCAATCACCGGCCTGCCGCTGGCCGACCGGACGCGACGAGGTGAAGACGATGGGGGCCTCGGCGGTGCCGACTGCCATGATCTTCGCGCCACGAAGCACGAAGAGCGCGGATCCTAGGGTGTTGAAGTCGCCCCTGATCGTCGTGCCGGGCTGGATGGTGAGGGTGGCGCCGTTGGCGACGTGGATGAAGCCCTTCAGGGTGTACGTGGTGTCGGCGAACAGGGTGCGATTCGACGTGATGTCCGAGGCGATCTCCGCGGCGGCGCTGCCGAAGGCGAGCGTCGTCACGCTGAGCTCCGCCGACGGGCTGCTCGTGCTGCTCCCGCGCACGGAGATGATGCGATAGCGATAGGGGGTCGAGACCTTGAGGTTCGCGTCGGTGTAACTGACGGCGCCGCCTCCGGACGGCGCTGCCACCGTGCCCACCTGGATGAAGGAGCCGGCGGCGCCCTCGGCGCGCTCGATGTTGTAGCCCGTGTCGCCCGACTTGGCGTTGAACGTCAGCTTCACGGCTGACGACGACAGAGCCGAAGCAGAGGCGCCAAGCACTGGCGTCACAGTGGGGGCGGTGCTGCTGTCGCTGCCGCAGGCGGCGAGCGCGGCGGCGACGGCGGCGATGGCAAGACGATGCAGGCGGATCATGCAGTGGCTCCGTGAGGTGATGTGGCGCGCGTCTCGCGCGCACCGTGTAGGATCGCGGCCGCACGTGTCGGTTTGGCGAGGGCCCGGTCACGGCGCCGTAACGAGCGTGGCACGCCCCGGCAACGACAACGGGGGCCGTGCCCGGCCCCCGTGATCGTTCCGTCGCCCGGAGCGGGCTACGGCCGCCAGGACAGCCCGGCTTGCACCACGCGGCCGATGCAATACGACTCACGCGTCACGGTGCCCTGCGTGGTCCGGTACGGGGCGTCGAGCAGGTTCTTTGCGTCGAGGCGCGCAGACAGCGCACCGCGGATGGGGAGGCGTACGGAGAGGTCCAGCACTCGGCGCGAGCGCTCGATGACGTCGGGCAGCGGCGCGTCGCCGGCGGCGTCGATGCGGTCGCCGACGACGTTGTACAGCACCGTTGCGCTCGCCGTGCCGGCGCGGCTAACCCACGTCATGCCCGTGTTGAGCACATACGGCGCTTGGCCCACCATCCGGCGCCGCAAGTTGGTGGCGCTGGCCTGCGTGTTGGGCGCAAGCTCGATGCGGCTCTGCATCACCGTCAGGTTGGCGAACGCCTGCAGCGAGCGCAGTCGGTCCGCGACGAAGCCGAGGGACTTCCGCGCCTCGAGCTCGACGCCGAGGTTCTCCGCCCGCCGGGCGTTGGTGTAGAAGACCGTGCGGGTACCCGAACCTGCCGCGCGGTAGACCCGCTCGATCGGTCGGTCGAAGCTCTTGTGGAAGACGGCAACACTCAGCACCTCGGCGGCGTGCGGGTACCACTCCCACCGGGCGTCGAGGTTGACCACGCGGGTCCGCTCGAGCTGATCGTTGCCCTGCACGTCGTCACCGTTCAGTACGTCGCGGCTCTTGATGGGCGAGAGTTCCCGGTATTCCGGTCGCGCGAGCGTGCGCGACGCCGACACCCGCAGTTGCTGCTCGCGCGGCAGCGTGAGCGTCACCGCGAGCGAGGGGAGCAGGTCGTTCCAGCGCTTGGCGGTGGCAATCGGCGAGCCAAGCGTCGAGACCGCGTCCACGTCGAGCCGGTCCCACTCGGCGCGCGCCCCGCCCACCACGCGCAGGCGCGACGAGGCCGCCCACTCCGCCATCAGGTAGGCCGCGGCCAACCGGTCGCGGGCGCCATACGACCCACCCTGGGCCAAGGGGGCGATGTCGAAGACGCGGGCGCCGGGCGTCGTGAAGCGGCCGTCGAAGATCTGCTCGGGACGCAGCGCGCGGACGTCGTCCGGCGCACCGGGTGCGTTGATGCTGAACGCGCGCGTATCGGCGTGCCGGTCGGTGTGACGGACGAGGGCGCCCGTCTTCACGCGATGCTGCGCGCCGAAGGGGCCGAAGGAGAACTGGTAGTTCAGCCGCGCCTCGCGGTTGGCCTCGTCCAGCGTGGAGAAAGTGCGCACGGCGCCGCCGTTGCCAGTGCTGAGCCACCGCAGCGACTCCGTCCCGCTGGGTGCGTCGCGCTCGATCTGCTGCACAAACTCCGAGCGGTCCGGCTCGTCGCGGCGGACGCGCGCGTCGGTCACCGTCCAATCGAACAGGTGCGCTTCACCCACGGCGTGCTCGGCCCCCAACTGCACCGAGCGCACCGCGCGCTCCACGTATTGCATCCGCTGGATGCGCGCCTCAATGCCTTCATTCTCGAACGCGCCGCGCTCGATCCGCGTGCTGTGGTCCGCCGACCGGTTGTAGATGGCGTTCATCAGCAGTCGCGTGTGCCGGCCCGCCATCGTGCTGAGGTTTGCCAGCCCGCCCCAGAGCACGCTCTGGGCCGTCGTCTGGCCCTCGAAGCGGTCAATCTCATTGGTGCTTCCCTTCACGGTGCCACGATCGGCCAGCGCGCGCACCTGGTCGTTCTTCACGTCCACGCCCTGCGACAGCGTGCCGGAGAACAGATAGCCAAGCCGGTGACCGAAGAGCACGGGGTCGTCGCCGCCGATGGCGAACGATCCGCTCACGTTCGGCGCTCCGGTGGCGGCCTGCGGCGACCAGGCATTTCGGAACTGGCTGACGAGCAGGTTCTTGTCACCCTGGGACAGGTTCAGCCCCTGGAAGTTGCC
The DNA here is from genome assembly GCA_016871855.1 of Gemmatimonadota bacterium. GTDB lineage: Bacteria > Gemmatimonadota > Gemmatimonadetes > Gemmatimonadales > Gemmatimonadaceae > PNKL01. Next base: position 12,593 of record VHBQ01000041.1, on the reverse strand, counting down.
GACCTCCCGCAGCAGCGGTGGAAGCGCGCGCTTGCTTCCGGCCATCGCCAACCTCTCGCCGCCCACCCCAGACGCAAGCTGGACGGCGCGTCCGGTGGCGTCGGAGGCGTACCCCGAACCGAGTTGCGCGCTGTAGGCGCGTTGCGCGGGAAACTCGCGCGTCTTGATATCCACCTGCGCCCCCGAGAAGTCCCCGGGTTGGTCGGGCGTGAAGGTCTTCGTCGTCGTGATCGACTGCAGCAGGCCAGCGGGGAAGAGGTCCAGCGGAACCACGCGCTTCTCGGGCTCCGGGCTCGGCACCCGCGCGCCGTTCAGTGAACTCGTGGTGTAGCGCTCCCCGAGGCCGCGCACATAGACGTATTTGCCGTCCTGGACGGTCACGCCGCTGACGCGCTGCACCGCCTGCGCCGCGTTGCCGTCCGGGCTCTTCTGGATCTGCTCGGCGGTGACCGCGCTCACCACGCCATTGCTCGTGCGCTGGCGGTCGAGCGCCTCGGTCACGGTGCCGCGCTCGGCCGCCGCCGTCACGACCTGGGCGGTCAGCCGGAAGGTCGCCGCCTCAAGCGCGATGTTCTGCTCAAGTGCCTGTCCGGGCTCGAGCATGAGTCCGGTCACAGTCTTCGGCGTGAATCCGATGCGCCGCAGGTGCAGCGTCACCGTGCCGGCATCGATGCCGCCGACGGCGAAACGGCCATCCACGCCCGTCGCGGTACCCTTCGTGGTGCCGACCACTTGGACGCCGACGTCGGAGAGGCCGAGGCCGGTGCTCGCGTCAATGACGCGGCCGACGACGCGGCCCTGGCGCGCCTGGGCGGACAGAAGGGCCGGCGCGGCGGCGAGCAGCGTGGCGAGGGAGAGAAGCAGTCGAGGCAGTCGAAGCATGGGAGAGTCGGGATTGGAGTCGGGAGAGTGATCCGGACGCCACGAACGCTCCCACACTTGCGCCACGTTCCGTTCACGGCTTCGCAACGGCCGCGTAACGACGCGGGGCCGGATCCGTCCGGATCCGGCCCCGCCCCGTCGCCCGCGAGGGACGCTAGAGCCCCTTCTCCGTGCGATGCTTGATCTGCTTCCCCTCGGCGAGGAATACGGCGTCCTCGCTGATGTTCGTCGCGAGGTCGGCCACGCGCTCCAGGTTGCGGCTGACCAGGAGCAGCTCAAGACCCGGGTTGATGGTCCGTGGGTCCGCCATCATATGCGTGAGGAGAACGCGGAACAGCGCATCATGCATCGCGTCCACCGCGTCGTCGCGGCTGCAGACGTCGCGTCCCAGCGTGCCGTCCGCGCGCACGAAGGCGTTGATGGCGTCGGCGAGCATGCCCCGCGCGCGCCTGGCCATCTCGGCCATCGACGGCTCCGGCGAGACGCGCGTCGGCAGGTCGTGCAGGCGCAGCGCGCACTGGGCGATGTTCACGGCGTGGTCGCCGACGCGCTCGAGGTCGCTCGTCACCTTGATGGCGCTGACGAGGAACCGCAGGTCGCGGGCCATCGGCTGCTGCAGGGCGAGCAGCTCGACGGCGAGCTGCTCGACCTCGAGCTCCATGGCGTCCACTTCGCGGTCGGCCTCGATGACCGCCTGCGCCTTGCCAGTGTCGCGGGTGAGCAGGGCGTCCACGGCAAGCTCCACGAGCTCCTCGGCGCGGGCGGACATGGCGAGCAGGCGCTGCTTGAGCGCGCCCAGCTGGTCGTGAAAGTGCCGGAAGCCGGCAGTGGGTTCGGCGGTCATCCGAATCTCCCGGTGATGTACGCTTCGGTGCGCTCCTCACGGGGGGCCGTGAAGAGCTGGTCGGTGGGGCCGTACTCGATGAGCCGACCCAGGTAGAAGAACGCGGTGCGATCGGAGACGCGCCCGGCTTGCTGCAGGTTGTGCGTCACGATCACGATCGTGAGCTCCTTCTTCAACTCCCAGAGGAGTTCTTCGATGCGCTGCGTGGCGATCGGGTCGAGCGCGGAGGCCGGCTCGTCGAGCAGGAGCACTTCGGGCTCGTTGGCCAGCGCGCGCGCAATGCAGAGGCGCTGCTGCTGGCCGCCGGAGAGGCCGGTGGCGCTCTGGCGCAGGCGGTCCTTCACCTCGTCCCACAGGGCGGCGCGCCGCAGCGCGTGCTCGACGACATCATCCAGCTCGCTGCGCGACGGCGTCCGGTTGAGCCGCGGCCCCCACGCCACGTTGTCGTAGATGGACTTGGGGAAGGGGTTCGGGCGCTGGAAGACCATCCCCACCCGCTGCCGGAGCTGCACCACGTCCACGCCCCGGTCAAGGAGATCTTCACCGTCGAGCAGGATGCGCCCGGTGCTGCGCGCGCCCGGCAGCAGGTCGTGCATCCGGTTGATGCTGCGCAGGAAGGTGCTCTTGCCGCACCCCGAGGGGCCGATGAGCGCCGTGACCGTCTGGGGCGCAACATCGAGCGAGATGTCGAACAGCGCCTGCTTCGGGCCGTACCAGAAGGAGAAGTCCTGGACGGACAGGGAGCCGGAAACGGCCGAGGGCGCGCCGTTCATCCGAACCGTCCGGTGATGTACGCCTCGGTGCGTTCGTCGCCGGGCGACGTGAACATCCGCGACGTGGGCGCCATCTCGACCAGGTCGCCGAGGAGCATGAAGGCCGTATGGTCGGAGACGCGAGCGGCCTGCTGCATGTTGTGCGTCACGATGACGATGGTAATGTCGCCGCGTAGCTCGTAGACCAACTCCTCGACCTTCTGGGTGCTGATCGGGTCGAGCGAGGCGGTGGGTTCGTCGAGCAGCAGCACGCGCGGGCGCGTGGCCAGCGCGCGCGCGATGCAGAGGCGTTGCTGCTGGCCGCCGGAGAGCGCAAGGGCGCTTTCGTGCAGGCGATCCTTCACCTCGTCCCATAGTGCGGCGCGCTGCAGCGCCCACTCGGCGATCTCGAACTGCTCCGCGCGCGACGGCGCGCCGCGCCCGGCGGCACGGAAGCCGGCGATCACGTTGTCGCGGATGGACATCGTCGGGAAAGGCGTCGGGCGCTGGAACACCATCCCGATCTGCTTGCGCACCTCGATGGGATTCACGTCGCGAGCGTAGATGTCGCGGCCGTCGAGGAACACCTCGCCTTCGACGCGGGCGAGCGAGACCGTCTCGTGCATCCGGTTGATGCAGCGGAGCAGCGTGCTCTTGCCGCAGCCGGACGGACCGATGATCGCCGTCACCTGCCCCTCGGGGAACTCGAGGCTCACGTCCTTCACCGCACGATTCGCCCCGAAGTACGCGTCGAGCGAACGCACCGCGACCATCGGCCTCGCCGGGGGTGCGTCCCCCGCTGAAGCGACGCCGGACACCGTGGTCAGCACGCGCGGCTCAGTCGTGGCCATGGCCGAAGCGGGAGCGGGTGACGAAGCGCGCGATGAGGCTGATAACGAGGACGAGGGCGAGGAGGACGAGGGCGCCGGCCCAGGCCAGCGAGTGCCACTCCTCGTAGGGGCTGATGGCATACGAGAAGATCTGCAGGGGAAGCGCGCTGATGGGTTGCGTCAGCGACGTCGACCAGAACTGGTTGCCGAAAGCGGTGAACAGAAGCGGCGCCGTCTCGCCCGCGATGCGCGCGATGGCCACTAGCGCGCCGGTTACGATGCCGGGCAGCGCGGTGCGCAGCACCACGGTGAGCGACGTGCGCCACCGCGGGTAGCCCAGCGCCAGCGCCGCCTCGCGCAGCGAGTCGGGGACGAGCTTGATCATCTCCTCGGTGGCCCGCGTCACCAGCGGGATCATCATCACGGCGAGGGCGATGCCGCCGGCCAGCGCCGAGAACTGCTTGACCGGGCGCACGAGGAACTGCCAGGCGAAGATGCCGACAACGATCGACGGGAGGCCGTTGAGCACGTCGGAGAGGAAGCGCACCACCCAGGCGAGCCGACCATTCCTGTGCTCGGCGAGATACAGCCCGGCGCCGATCCCCACGGGAAGCCCGATGGCCGCGGCGATGCCGATGAGCATCGCGGTGCCGGCCATCGCATTGGCCATCCCGCCGCCGGTTTCGCCCACCGGCTTCGGCATGCCGGTGAAGAACGCCCAGTTCAGTGAGCTCGCCCCCTGCTTGATCAGCAGGGCGAGGATGAAGATGAGCGGCAGCGTGGCGAGCACGGCTGCGGCGACCGTCAGCCCAACCATCACGGCGCTGCGGGCGCGGCGAACGCGCACCGACCGGCGGGGTGCGCGCGCGCTCATGCGCGCTCCTGGCGCTGCACCCGCCAGACCAGCCAGCGCGCGAGCATGTTCACCAGCAGGGTGATGAAGAGCAGCACCGCGCCCACGGCCATCAGCGCCGACAGGTGCAGGTCGTTGGTCGCCTCGGCGAACTCGTTGGCGATCTGCGACGCCATCGTGTACCCCGGGGAGAACAGCGAGGCGGAGATCTCGTGGCGGTTGCCGATCACCATCGTCACGGCCATCGTCTCGCCCAGCGCCCGGCCGAGCCCGAGAATAATGCCGCCCATCACGCCGGAGCTCGCGTACGGCAGCACCGCGCCCCAGATCATCTCCCAGCGTGTGGCCCCCAGCGCCAAAGCAGCTTCGCGCTGCGAGCGCGGCACGGCCATCAGCACCTCACGCGTCACCGAGCTGATGTAGGGGAGCACCATGATGGCGAGGATCAGCCCGGCGGCGAGCATCGAGGGGCCGTACGCCGGGCCGGAGAAGAGCGGCGTGTCGCCGAGGTGCAGCCGATCAGCGATGAACGGCATCAGCTTTTCGCGCAGGAACGGCACCAGCACGAACACGCCCCACAGGCCGTACACGACGCTGGGAATGGCGGCGAGTAGGTCCACAAGGAACGCCACCGGCTGGCGCAACCAGGGTGGCGCGAACTCGGCGAGGAAGATGGCGACGCCGATCGCCAGTGGCGTGGCGATGAGGAGCGCCAGCACCGAGGAGACAATCGTGCCGTAGATGGCCGGGGCAGCGCCAAAGACGCCGTCCACCACGTTCCATTCGGTGGACGTGACGAAGCCGAAGTGGAACTGCCGCAGCGCGGGCCACGCCGCCACCATGACCTCGATCGCGAGCAGGACGAGCAGGAGCGGAATGCTCAGCGCGAACGCGGTCGTGGTGACGCGGTAGATGCGGTCACCGATCGAGGCGCCGTGGAGCGAAGGAGATGCCAAGAGAGTGCGGAGAAAGAAGTCAGGGGTGGCGGACGGATCCGCCACCCCTGAAATCTCCCTAATTCCTTCCCAGTGCGTGACTTCCGTTCTGTAACGGCTCTGTCACAGCGCACCGCTAGAACGACGTGACGACCCGCACCTGAAAGAGCTTGACGGGGGCGATGGCGCTCGCTGGCACGCTCCCAAGCGTTTCCTGATAGTCGAAGGCCACTTGAGCCCGCTTGTTGCGCGTGAGGTCGTAAATGAGCGAGCTCTCGAACAGGTGGTTCGATTGCGACACGTCCGTGTTGGGCGTAATGGCGTCGTAGCGGAGCAGCACGCTCCACCGCGACGTGGACGCGCTGTCCAGCAACTGCGCGGGGCGGGCCACGAGGAGGCCGGAGACGAGCCGGCCCGTCACTTCCGTGACCCGCTGCGGCGACGCCACCGTGTTGGCGCCGCTCTCAGTGTCATCGACGCGCTGCGAGTAGCCGCCGGCGAGCACGAGGCGTGGGTCCTTGATGCCGGCCCAGACGCCGAGGCGGTTCTTGGTGAGCCCCTCGCCGATTGCGCCCACCTGGCCCGCGCCGCCCTGCGTGAACTTGCTCGCGCCGCGGTTGATGTCGATCCAGGGCGACACGGTGAGCGTGGTCCACAGGCCGTGCTTTCCGCCGGCCAACGGTGTCAGCGAGAGCCGCGCCGCGTAGCTCTTGAAGCGGTCGCTCTCGGGATTGGCGTAACCATTGCCGTTCGTGACCACGGCGTAGATCTCGCCGCGCCTCTTGGGCAAGTTGACCTGCGCGGCGACGCCGATGTCCGCCGAGGAGAAGTAGCCGAAGCGCTCGGTGGACGCCGTGCCCATCCAGCGCGGCCAGAACGTCTCGATGTGCTCGATCGCCACGGTCTGCAGGGCGCCGGCGCGCACCAGGCCGCTCCAGCCGGCCTTGTTGGCGGGCCGGTCATACTGCAGGAAGGCGTACTTCGTGCGGATCACGTAGCCGACGCCGGACTGTTGCGGGGAGATGTCGGGCGTGAAGCGAATGCTGATCCGCTCGGCGACCGGGGCGCGGAAGTTGAGGTACACGCGCTCGAGGTCGAACCGGTTCGCCGCCTGTGCCTCGGGATTGGTGCGGACGCTGAACGCGCCGAAGAGGATGCCGGAGATGTCCATCCGCGGGGCGGAGGCCGACTGCGCGGGGAGGCAGGCCGGCAGGACCACTGCCGCGAAAATGGCCGCGCGTCGAAGCAGGGAGAGGGGGATCATGGAGATCTCGTTGGGAGAACGCAGACACCGTGGCGACGCGAGCGCCGCCACGGTGGGGAAGGTAAGCCCACGGCGACTACTTGGCGCCCGCCAGCGCGACGGCGCGCTTCTCCAGCTGGCGGGCCAGGTTCGTGGGCAGCGGCGCGTAATCCAGCGCCGCCGCCGACTTCTGCCCGTCAATGAACGCGTACTTCATGAAGTCGGCGAGCTTCTTTGCCTTGACCGCGTTTGGCATCTTCTCGTAAACCAGCAACCACGTGAACGACGCGATGGGATACGCCTTCTTCCCCGGCGCGTTCACGATGGAGACGCGATAGTCGGTGTCCTTCTCCAGCTTCTGCGCGGCGACGGCCGCCGCCTCGGTGATCGCCTCGGTCGTCGGGGCGACGTACGCGCCCGCCGCGTTCTGGATCTCGGCATAGGCGAGCTTGTTCTGCCGCGCGTAGGCGAGCTCAACGTAGCCGATGGCGCCGACGATCTGGCGCACCTGGCCGGCCACGCCCTCATTGCCCTTGCCGCCCAGCCCCACCGGCCAGCGGACTTCCTTGCCCGTGCCCGGGCCGGACTTCCACGCCGGCGCAGCGACCGAGAGATAGTCGGTGAAGATGAACGTCGTCCCGCTGCCGTCGGAGCGATGCACCACGAGGATGTCCTTCGACGGCAGCTTCACGCCCGGGTTGAGCGCGGCGATCCGCGGGTCGTTCCACTTGGTGATCTTCCCGAGGAAGATGTCCCCGAGGACGACGCCGGAGAGCCTCAGTGCCTTCTGCACTTCCGGAAGGTTGTACGTCACGACCACGGCGCCCAGCACCATCGGGAAATGCAGGATCTTCCCGCCCTTCGCCTTGGACAGCTCCGCGTCCGACATCGGTGCATCCGAGGCGCCGAAGTCCACCGTTTGCTCGGAGAGCTGGCGGATGCCGCCGCCGGAACCGATCGACTGGTAGTTGATGCGCACGCCGGCCTTGGTGGCGTAGTCCGAGAACCACTTCGAATACAGCGGATACGGAAAGGTCGCGCCCGCGCCGGTGAGGTCAACCGACTGGGCGGTGGCCGCCGTCGTGGTGACGGACAACACGAGAAGCACGGCAAAAGTGCGAAGTCGCACGGTCAACTCCGGATTGGTAGTGTCGAGCTGCGCGGCCGCCTCGTGCGGCCGTCCGACCCGGGTATCATCGGAAGGCCGCGTCGCACCGCCGTCTCATTCGTGTAACAACTGTGTTACGTTCGCGGACCTTGGCCGTGGAGGCACGCGCCTAGGCCGTGGCCGGCGGATCCGGAAACCAGGCGCGCACCGTCGTACCAACACCGAGCGTGCTTTCCGCGGCCAGCCGCCCCCCGTGTGCGTCCACGAGGTGCTTGACGATGGACAGCCCGAGCCCGGTGCCCCCCTCCTCGCGGGAGCGGGCGGGATCGACGCGATAGAAGCGCTCGAAGATGCGGGGGAGGTGTTCCGACGCAATGCCGCAGCCGGTGTCGCTGACGCTGACGGTCACACCAGTCCCGTCGCGCACGGTGCGCAGCGTTACCGCGCCAGCCGTGGTATGCCGCAGCGCATTCTCCACCAGGTTGCCGATCACCTGCCGCAGGGCTGTCGGATCGGCAAAGACGCGCGCGGCGTCATCCCCCATCGTCACGTCAAGGCGAATCCCCTTGCGATCCGCCACGGCGCGCGCGGCGCTCACGTCGTCGCCGACCACCGCGGCGACGTCCACCAGCTCGGGGGCGGGCACCCAGCCCCCCGACTCGATGCGCGACAGGTCGAGCAGGTCGTCCACGAGCCGCTGCATACGCCGGGTGTGCGCCGCGATGCTCTGCGCGAACTGTCGCCGCGTTTCCGCCGGCGGGTCGTCGTCGGCAAGCGTCTCGGCGAATCCGCGCACCACCGTCAGCGGCGTCTTCATCTCGTGCGAGACGTTGGCGACAAAATCGCGGCGCACCGCCTCCAGGCGGCGCAGGTTCGTCAAGTCGAGCAGGGCGAGCACCGCACCGCCATGGTCCAGCGGACGTGCCGTGACGTGGAGGACGCGGTCGCCCACCACGACCTCGACGTCGCGCACGGTCTCCCCGCCCAGCGCCGCAACCATCGCCTCGCGGAAGCTGCGGTCGCGCGGCAGCAGCTCGGCGCCGAACGGGATCGCCGCGCGAATGCCCAGCAGCTGTCGCGCCGTCTCGTTGACGCGCACCACCTGCGGCCGCGCGTCCAGTGCCAGCATCCCTTCGTTCAGCGACTCGGCCAGCTCCCGGACCAGCGTCTCCTCTGCGCGCAGGGCGTCCACGCGCGCGCTCAGCTGCTCGGCGAGGCGGCTCACGGCAACGGCGAGGTCGCCCACTTCTCCCGGCGCGGCGCGCGCCGGACGCTGCGTGAAGTCGCCGGCGGCGAGGCCGCGCGCGACGGAAGCGAGTTCGACGACGGGCTGCGAGACGCTCCGCGCGAAGAACCAAGCGAGCAGGACCGCCACGAGCATGGCGGCCAGACCGGAGAGCGCCACATCGCGCCGCGCGGCGCCGACAATGGCCTCGAGCGACGTCGTGGCGAGCGACACGCGGGCGATGCCGAGCGGGGCGCGCACCGCAACGTATAGTTCCTCGTTGCCCGCCGACGGACTCCGACGGCGGGCCGATCCAACGCCTGCCGCGCGAGCCGTCACGATTTCCGGCCGCGTGGCGTGATTCTCAAGCTCAGCAAGCTCGGGTCCGTCGAACTCCGAGTCGCCGACCACCCGTCCAGTGGAATCGACCAGCGTAATGCGATGCGCCGTCGCCTGGCCGAGCCGGTTCGCGAGCGCGTCCGGATCTTCGGACGGCGCCCACTGACCCGCAACGAGGCGCGCTTCGGTCGTGAGGCGCGCCACAGTCTCTGCCGTCAGGCGGTCGCCGAGTTGCAGGTTGACCGAGATCGTGATCAGCGCGACCATGGCGCCGACGACACCGAGCGCGCCGAGCAGGAGGCGATGGGCGAGTCTCACGCGTCGCGTGGGGCCTTGAGGCGATAGCCAAACCCACGCACGGTCTCAATCAGGTCGCCGGCGGCCTCGAGCTTCGTCCGCAGGCGCTGCACGTGCATGTCCACCGTGCGCGTCTGGATGTCGGGGGCGGCCTCCCAGACGTGCTCCAGCAGTTGCGCGCGCCCCTGCACCCGCCCGCGCCGCTCGGCGAGCAGGAGGAGCAGCTTGAATTCCGTGGGCGTCAGCTCCACCTCGCGACCCCGAACGCGCACGGTGTGCGCGGCGCGGTCGATGGCCAGCGGCCCGATGGTGAGCAGCTCCCCCGTGGCGGGCGCGGCGGCGCTGCGTCGCAGGATCGCCTTCACGCGCAGCACCAGCTCCTGCGGGCTGAACGGCTTGGTCAGGTAGTCGTCCGCGCCGAGCGAGAGCCCCTTGATGCGGTCGGGCTCCTCCTTGCGCGCGGTGAGCATCAGCACCGCGATGCCCGCGGTGCCTTCGTCGGCGCGCAGTTGCTCCAGCACCTCGAAGCCGGAGAGCCCGGGGAGCATGAGGTCGAGCACGATGAGCGCTGGGCGCTCGCGCCGCGCGGTGGCCAGCGCCTCGCTGCCGCTGGACGCCGAGGAGACGCGGTATCCCTCCTTGGCCAGGTGATAGACGACGAGCGCGACGATGTCGGGCTCGTCGTCCACCACGAGGATGCGTTCCCTGGGCTTCTCCGGCGTCACGCGGGCTGCTCCTGCAGGCGGCGGCGGATGGTCGCGTTGATCAGGTCAATGGCCACCGCGTTGTGCCCGCCGCGCGGCACGATGAGGTCGGCGTAGCGCTTGCTCGGCTCGACGAACTGCAGGTGCATCGGCTGCACCGTCGTGAGGTACTGGTCGAGGATCTCCTCGAGCGGCCGCCCGCGCGCCTTCATGTCGCGGCGGATGCGGCGGATGAGCCGCTCGTCGGCATCGGCGTCCACAAAGACCTTCACGTCGCATCGGTCGCGCACGCGGCCGTCCACGAACAGCAGGATGCCGTCGATGACGATCACGTCGGACGGCGGCACCGTCTTGGTCTCGTCAGACCGGAGATGCCGCACGAAATCGTAGACGGGTTTCTCGACGGGGATGCGCGCCGCGAGCTGGTCGAGGTGCGTGACGAGCAGGTCGAGGTCGAAGGCGTCCGGATGGTCCCAGTTCACCTTGCGCCGCTCATCGAGCGTGAGGTGCTCGAAGTTCCGGTAGTAGGCGTCCATGTCGATGAACGCGACGGAGCCCGGCATCGCCTCGGCGATACGCTTGGCAACCGTGGACTTGCCTGAGCCCGTGCCGCCCGCGATACCGATGATGAGTGGCTTCATGACGAGGGAACTCCGGGCATCAGATCACGATGCCGTATCAATGCGAGCGGCGGTAGCGCGCCGGTGTCACGGAATTGTATCGGCCACGCGCTCGGTCGGCTAATGCCGGGCGGTCGGTCGGTGACCGGGCGCCGGTGGCCGCACCCCCGGCCACCGCTCCCCCCAGACGCCCCGCCTCTATAGTTTTCTTCCATGTTGACCTCGATTCGCGCGGCGCTCCTCGCGAGCGCCGTCGTCATAACGGCCCCGGCGGCGCTTGGCGCCCAGGGCATCCCGGTGGACGTGATCATCGCGGCCACCACCGACGTCCACGGGCGGCTCCGCGCCTGGGACTACTTCGCTGACACGGCAGAAACGACGCGCGGACTCGCGCGACTGGCCACCGCCGTGGATTCGCTGCGCGCGGCGCATCCGGGACGCGTCGTCCTGGTGGACGGCGGCGACCTGCTGCAGGGCAACCCGATGACCTATCAGGCATCGCGCACGCCCGAGCGCCCGCACCCGGTGTCGGCGGCGATGAACGCGATGCGTTACGACGCGGCCGCCGTGGGGAACCACGAGTTCAACTACGGCCTGCCGCTTCTCGAGCGGGCGGTCGCGCAGGCCCGCTTCCCCTTCCTCGCTGCCAACGCGCGTCGGCCAAATGGCGCGCGCGCCTTCCCGGCCTTCACCCTCATCGAACGCGGCGGCGTGAAGGTTGGCATCGTCGGTGTCACCAACCCGGGGTCCAACGTTTGGGACCGCGGCCACCTGCGTGGACGCCTCGCGGTGTCGCGCATCATCCCGGAGGCTCGCGTCGCCGTGGATTCGGCGCGCGCCGCCGGCGCGGAGCTGGTGATCGCCGTCGTTCATGCGGGCTTGAGCGGCCCGAGCAGCGTGGACACGAGCGTGGCCGGGGGCGAGAACGTCGCCGCCGACGTCGCGCGCGAGGTGCCGGGCATCGACGTCATTGTCTACGGGCACTCGCACCGCGAAGTGGCCGACACGACCATCAACGGCGTCCTGCTGATGCAGCCGCGGCAGTGGGCAGGGAGCCTCGCCGTCGCAACAGTGCGCCTGCAGAACCGCGGGTCAGCCTGGCACGTCATCGAGAAGCGCGGCCAGTTGATCCGTGCGCGCGGGTGGCCGGAATCGCCGGCGGTTGTCGCGTCGGTGGCCGCTGCCCACGACGCCGCGCGCGCGGCCACACTCCGGACGCTCGGCTCCACTGGCGCCGCCTGGCGCGCCGATTCGGCGCGCACGCACAGCACGCCTCTCGTGAACTTCGTCCTCGACGTGCAGCGCCGCGTCTTCAACGCCGACTTGTCCTCCACCGCGGCGTTCGACCTCGGCGCGTCGATCGGACCGGACAAGATCACCGTCGCCCAGCTCGCACGCTTGTATCCGTACGAGAACACGCTGCAGCTCGTGAAGATCAGCGGCGCGGTCCTGCGCGCCTATCTCGAGCAGTCGGCGCGCTACTTCGTGGTGCGCCCGGGGGCGGAGCCGGTGGTGAGCGCCGATCCTGAGATCCCCGGTTACAACTTCGACATCATCGGCGGCGCGGAGTACGTGATCGACCTCTCGCGCCCGGCCGGCGATCGTATCACCTCGCTGCGGGTGAAGGGACGCGCGGTGGCGCCCACGGATTCGTTCACCCTCGCCGTGAACAACTACCGTGCGGGCGGCGGTGGCGGATACGGGATGCTGCGCAGCGCTCCCGTGCTGCGCGACACGCAGGTGGAGATTCGCGATCTGCTCAACGCCGAAGTGGAGCGCCGCAAGACGCTCGATGCGGCCGCGTTCGCCGATCGGCACTGGCGCATTGAACCGGCGGCCTACGCCGCGGCGGCGTATCGCGCGTTGAACGCGCCGCCGGGCCGTCCCGCCGCGCCCCGCGCCGAGAACGCGCGCCCCGCCGCGGCGCCGACCGGCCGCCCGACGACCCTGCGCATCATCAG
>VHBQ01000040.1 GCA_016871855.1 Gemmatimonadota bacterium | reverse complement strand
TCGCGGCACCTCGTGCCGGCGGCGAATCGACCGAGGGCCCGGACGCCGAGGCGCGTCGCGCGCGGCGCCGCCGCGGTCGCCGTGGCGGTCGCAGGCATCGCGGCGACCGGCCGCCGGGCTCGTCCGGTGGAACGCCCCACGGAGGCGGACCAGGCGGTCCCCCTCCCTCCACACCGAACCGCTGACTTGTGCCTCGCTTCTTCCTGACCACCGCGATTGACTACGCCAACGGCGAGCCGCACCTCGGACACGCCCTGGAGAAGGTTGGCGCCGACGCCATCGCGCGCTTCCACCGCCAGCTCGGCTACGACGTCCATTTCCTCATCGGGATGGACGAGCACGGGCAGAAGGTCGCGCAGACCGCCGAGAAGCAAGGGATGCCGCCGCAGCAGTTCGTGGATGAGATCGCGGCGATCTTCCAGGCGATGTGGGCCCGGCTCGGCGTCGCGTACGACCAGTTCATTCGCACCACCGCGCCGGCGCACAAGGAAGCCGTGCGGCGGCTGATCGAACAGATCTTCGCCGCGGATGCCGCGCTCCCTGAATCACAGCGCAATTTCTACGAGCGGTCGTACACCGGCCTCTACTGCGTCGGCTGCGAGAGCTTCAAGCAGCCCTCGGATATCGTCGACGGCAAGTGCGCCGTCCACCCGACGCGCACGCTCGAGGAAGTGACCGAGCACAACTGGTTCTTCCGTCTCTCCGCCTACACCGAACAGCTGAAGCAGCTCTTTCGCGACCAACCGTCATTCCTCGAGCCCGAGAGCCGCCGCAACGAGATCCTGCAGCTGCTTGAACAGGGACTCGAGGACATCTCGGCGAGTCGTTCGCGCTTCGACTGGGGCGTCCCCTTCCCCCGCCCGCTGTCGAGTGGCGAGGTGCAGACCACGTACGTCTGGTTCGACGCGCTGCCCAACTACTGGACCGCGCGGTTCTTCCCCGGATACGACCAGAAGGCCGCCTGGCCCGCCGACCTGCACGTGATCGGCAAGGACATCACGCGTTTCCACACTGTCATCTGGCCCGCGATGCTGATGGCCGCCGGAGAACCGCTGCCGCGGCAGGTGTGGGCGCACGGTTTCATTTCGCTGGGCGGCGAGCGCTTCTCCAAGTCCGCCGGCGTGAAGCTGACGTTGGATGAGGCCATTGAGCGCTACGGCGTGGACGCGTTCCGGTACTACCTGCTCCGTGACGTGCCGTATGACGGCGACGGTTCGTTCTCGTGGGAGCGGTTTGAGGAGGTCTACAACAGCGACCTCGCCAACACGCTCGGCAATCTCGCCAGCCGCTCGATTGCGATGATCGAGAAGTACCGCGCGGGGGTGGTGCCGGCAGTGGCCCCGGACGCCGAGCTGTTCGCCGCGCACGGCGCGTCGCTGGCCGACGCGCGCGCCGCGGTGGACGGGGCGCGCCAGCATCGCCCGAACGAGAGCATCGGCGCGGTGATGGACATCGCTCGCCGCACCAACGAGTACATCCAGCGCACCCAGCCTTGGGTACTGGCCAAGGATCCCGCGAACGCGCCGCAGCTCGACACCGTGCTCACCACGCTGGCCGCGTCGCTGGCGCACTGCGCCGCCTGGCTCGCGCCCGTGATGCCCGAGAAGATGCAGGCGATGTGGGAACAGCTCGGCGGCGCCGGCGCCGTCACGGCCGCGCGGCTCGACCAGCCGATTGACGTGAGCGGGTGGAAGGTGACGAAGGGTGCGCCGCTCTTTCCGAAGCCCGAGGCGGCGAAAGAGTAGCACGGTGTAGCACGGAGACGCACAGAGAAGAACGGAGGGGCACCAAAGTAGATTGGCGCCCCTCTGTTGTTTCTCTGTTGTCTCTCTGTTGGTTCTCTGTTGTTTCTCTAGTCCGTGATCTTTCCCGCCGGCATCACGAACGTCAACGGATCCATCGGCTTCCCGTTGCGCATGATCTCGTAGTGCAGGTGCGGCCCGGTGCTCAGCCCGGAGTTCCCCACCTTCGCGATCATCTGGCCACGCACCACGCGCTGGCCGACGTTCACCAGGATCTTCGACGCGTGAGCGTAGATCGTCACCAGCCCATTGCCGTGGTCGATCTGCACCATCAGCCCGTAGCCCTGCTGACGCCCGGCCTTGATCACGCGCCCCGCTGCGGGCGCAACGATTGGCGCCCCCATCGGCGCCACGACGTCTACTCCCTCGTGCGCCCGCGACACGTGGAGAATCGGGTGGAAGCGGCTGCGCGAGAACTGGCTCGTGAGCCACCCCGCCGTCGGCATGATCGAGGGCAGGTTGGCCATCCGCTCGGCGTGCAACGCCAACGTGTCGCTGACGGCGCGGAAGCTCGCCGAGAGCTCCGTCGCGCGCCGCAGCATTCCCTCCAGGTCTGGCCGCACGTCGCCAAACCCCAGTCGACCCAGGAACGGCTTGGACGCGAACCGCGGTTCACGCACCGGCGCGACACCGATGGGCTGGAGGCGCGAAGCGGCAGTTCCCGCCGGAGCCGACGCGGCCGCGGCGCCCGCCGTTGCCCCCTCCTTCTCAGCCACCTCACCGGTCGTATCCGGATCGATGCCGGCGAGCGTGCGGATGCGCTGGTCCTGATGCTCGATCGCCTGGATGGTGTCGGTCAGCGCCTGCACACGCGCGTCAATCGCGGCGAGTTCCCGCTCGAGTCGTGCGTTCTCGCGCGCGGCGTACCGCGCCGCCGGTGAGGCCCACGGCGTGAAGAGCACCGCCAGGGCGACGAGCACGAGCAACCCAAGCCCCGCGACCACGGCCAGCAGGGCGCGCAGCTTCCGCTCGCCCAGTTCGTAGCTCTTGGGCGACGCCGTGCCGTGCGGCACGATCATGACGGTCCAGCGGCGGGGCATCAGGCCAATTTACTCAGCTTCGGAAATGCGCGGCAACGCCAATTCCGTACGAACCCCGAAGGGACGAGGGACGGGGACGAGGGACGGGAACTGCTTCACCACGGAGGCGCGGAGGACACGGAGAACTGCAACTACAAGAACTGGGGGTAACCACAGTCGGCGCTCCAGCGCCCGCGTGGCGCACGCAGTTCCCCCAAGAAGTTGCAGTTGCATTTCTCCGTGTTCTCCGCGTCTCCGTGGTGAAGCAGTTGCAGTTCTCCGTGCCCTCCGTGTCTCCGTGGTGAAGCAGTTGCAGTTGCGCTTACCAAACCAAGAAACGAAGCGAGGCCGCGCCCTCGCGGACGCGGCCCCGCCAAACAACATCGCCCAACGACTACGGCTTCTTCGAGAAGTCCACCGTCGGCGCTTCCGCGGCCGCGGCGCTGGTCACTTCGAAGTAGTCGCGCGCCTTCGCGCCGGTGACCTTCGCGGTCAGCACCTGCGGGAACTTACGGATGTACGCGTTGTACGTCCCCACCGCGTCGTTGTAGTCCTTGCGGGCCACCGCGATGCGGTTCTCGGTGCCGGTCAGTTCATCCTGCAGCTGCAGGAAGTTCTGGTCCGACTTGAGCTGCGGATACGCCTCGACGGTCACCATCAGCCGCCCCAGCGCGCCGGTGAGCTGCTGGTTGGCGTTCGCCATCTCGGCCATGTTGCCGCCCTTGATGGCCCCCGCCAGCCCGGCGCGCGCCTCGGTGACCCGCACCAGCACGTCCTGCTCCTGCTGGGCGAAGCCCTTCACCGTGTTCACCAGGTTGGGCACGAGGTCCGCGCGGCGCTGCAGCTGCACCTCGATGTTCTGCTTCGCCTTCGCCGCCGCTTCGTCGTAGCCCTGAATCGTGTTGTACCCGCATCCCGAAAGAACCAGCGGGAGCAGGAGGAACCAACCGCGACGTAGCATCTGTCTTTCACTCCGTGAAGTAGTTGAACCCGCGCGGCGTCGCCCCAGGCGATCGCCCGATCACTATTTGTCACTCGGCGCATCCCGCGCCGCGAGTCACCCAAGCTGTAATCTCACATCCCCGTGCTCCGTAGAATCCACCGTCCACCGTCTACCGTCCACCGTCCACCGTCTACCGTCCACCGTCCACCGTCACCCGCCTACCCCATCCAACCACGCCCCCAGCCTCTCCAGCCCGTCATGACACCCCCTCAGCACCCCCGCGGCGTCCTTGTCGCCGATCTTCGCCGTGCCGCGCCGATGCCTGACGAGCGACTCGAACGGCGCGGCGTCGAAGCCCGCCTTGGCGGCCACGTCGCGCACCACCTGCTCCGAGTCGAGGTATGGCGCGGCGAGCCCATCCGTGAGCCGCAGCGCCGCGCGGAAGATGGCCATCATCGTCCCGTGCGCCGCCTCGAGCAGCGCGCGCTGCGCCGCGCCGTCGCCGTGGCGCGCCTGCATCTCGCGGCGCAGTTGGATGAGCTTCCCCATCACTTCGCGCTCGAGCTGCAGCCGCAGGTCGTGCGGTGAGACAACGAGGCCGTCGGTGTGCAGCGCGCCGAATGCCACGCGGTGCGCGGAGAGGATGTCCGCATACTCCATCGCGAACACGTCAGCGCTCGACCGCCACTCCTGCGCCGTGAGCGTCAGCGGCGCGGGGTTGCCCGCCTGCATCCACGCGCGCGTCGCCGTGCCGGCCGCGTGCAGCGCCGCGTCGGCCAGCGTCCGGACGATCACCAGCACGTCCATCGCGCCGGCCGGCGTGCCCTGCTGCCGCGCCGCCGAGCCATAGAGCACGACCGCTTCCAGCGCATCGCCGTGCGCCGCCCGCAGCTGCTCCACCAGGTTGTCCAAGGTCATCTTCGCCATAGGTCACCAACTCCCGCTTGAGCCGCCGCCCGAGAACCCGCCACCGCCGCCAAATCCGCCAAAGCCGCCACCGCCGAAACCGCCGCCGCCGAAACCACCGCCGTGGTGGCGGCCCCCGCTGCTCAACGCTTGCCCCACGAGGAACCACAGCAATCCATTGCCGCCGCGCCGGCGCCCGGAGCTGAGCAGCAGGAACAGCACGATGAACGCGACAACGAAAACGCCCGACGGAATTCCGCTCGGCTGCCGCTGCGGCGGTGCGCGCGGCGCGACCGTTCCGCCCTCGAGCGCGAACCCGAACTCGCGCGCGTACGCTTCGGCGGCGCGGAGGGTGATCAACTCGATCGCCGCGCCGTAGTCCGCCTGCCGCAGGAAGGGGAGCGCCTCACGGCGCATGTCACCGGCGCGCGCGTCGGTGATGAACCCCTCCACGCCGTCGCCCGTCTGGATGCTGATGTGCCCGCGGCCGTCTGAGCTCGACTCCTTCGGCACCACGAGAATCACCAGCCCCGTGTTGCGCCGCCGGTCGCCGACGCTCGCCGCCGCGCCCACCTTCCACTGCCGGCCGATCTGCAGCGCCACGTCGCCCACGGGACGGTCGCCAATGTCGCGCAGCGTCACGACGGCGATCTCGCCGCCCGACTTGGCATGCACGTCCGTGATGATGCGTTCGATGCGCGCGGCGCGATCCGCGCCGATCACGCCCGCGAAGTCATTCACATAGCCGCGCGGCGCAGGGATCTGAGGATCCTGCGCGGCGAGTACGGCTATGAGAAAGGCGGCCTGAACCGCCTGGAACATCTTGCTCTCTCCGGTGAGGGGTGGCGCCAAGCACTGGCGCCTCGATGTACTACGTAACGCGCAGGGTGAAAGTTACGATCCCGCGCGGGGGGCAGGGAGCAGGGAACAGAGCGAGGTGCAGGGAACAGGGAGCAGAGTGGGGTGCAGGGAGCGGGGAGCAGAGTGGGGTGATGGGAATCGAGGAAGAGGGGGCGAGGGGGAAAGTTGGCCTCTCGTTCCCCCGCACCCTGCACCCCACTCTGCCCCCTCCCCCCTGCACCCCACTCTGTTCCCTGCTCCCTGCACCTATTTGTGTACCTGATCCCCGTGCATCCGCGTGTAGATCACAATGGCCCCCCACGGCGCCCTGTCGCCGAACTCGACAGTGGACTGTGACGCGGTGAGCACGGCGATGAAGTAGGCATCGCGCGGATTCAGCACCGGCGAGGGTCCCAGCACCTGCCCGTCCACCACCCACACCATGCAGCCGCCGGAGCGCGCGCCGCCGGCGCCTCTATACCGCCCCGACCGCACGCACCCGGTGCGGCCGGCGGGGATCTCAAGGCTGTTCGCGCCGGCCCAGCGCAGCAAGTCGAACACGTTGTTGGCGCGCTCGCGATGCACCGCGACCTCGGCGGGGGGAAACACCTGCCATCCGCGGCGCACCGCCTGTTGATACATCGCCTCGTTGTAGGCCGCCGACCCGACAATGCGGATGGTGTCGCCGAGTATCGCCGTCTCCGGCATGTTCAGCTCGTAGTCCACCGTGTCGTCCGGGGCGAGCTGGAACTCCGGGGTGCTGGACGGCTCGAAGCCGATCCGCCGCACGGTGAGCGTGAACGGGACGCGGTTCGAGGTCAGCCGCAGCACGAAGCTCCCCGAGTCGTCGGCGATCGTCTCGCCGAGCACGCGCCCCGCGGTGTCCACGGCGGTCACCCGCGCGCGCTCGATCGCGCGCGAGGTCGCCTGCGAGCGCAGGACGCCACGCACGACCTGCGCGTGCACCGGCTCCACCGCCGGCGATGCCAGCGAGGACGCCAGCAACACGGCGAAACAGACAGCCTGCGTGCGGGGGGTCAATCGCACCGATCGAACTCCGGGAAACGGGACACGACCGCTGGCGGGACTGCCAGCGGCCGTGTCGTCCTGCCTATCCGAAATCTACTGCCTTACGGCGAGGTCGTGCGCGGCGGCTGCTTGTCCACCACGTAGACGACGCTGGGCGTCGTGGACGCGGAGGCCATGGAGCCCGTCACCGACGCCGGGAACACCATCGCGGTGATGACCGTGCCGGCCACCGTCGCACCCCCGATCGGGTCAGCCGTGGTCGTGCCGGCCGTGCCCGCCGGAGCCGCGCCCGACGCATGGATCGTCGCCGCGTTGCCGGCGGCCGTGGCGCGAATCGCGAACGCCCCAGGAGCCGACGTCACGTACGACGAGTACTTCTGTTCGGCAACGGCCGCCATGGTCGGCGTGCCGGTGATCGCGTCACCCACCGCGGCCACCTTGTACGCGTCAACCGAGCCAAGCCCCGTGTTCGCGTTCAGCACCCGGATGGCGATGTTGCTCCCCGGGGCCGGGATCACGTCCTCGAGCACCACGATCTTCTTCGTGCCGGTGCGCGCATAGCCCGTGAAGAGGATGGTGTAGTATTTGCCGGCCTCGAAGGTCTGCGTCAGGTCGCCCAGCACGGCGGTGTTGCCAGCCGTGGTGAAGTTCGTGGCGTCGGCGTTGAAGATGCGCAGCTGCCGGGACCCCGCCTTGAGCCCCTGGTAGAGGCCTTGGCCCACGCCGCGATACGCGACGTTGACGAAGGTCTGCGGCGTGAACTCGATGTAATCGATGAACCGCACCGTGGTGTTCTGGGTGTCCGGCAGCGCATTGATGTACCGGACGTACGCCAGCGGCGGGGGTGCACTCGTTGCCGTCGGCTGTCCATCCTCCGTCGAGCACCCTACGGCGCCGACAGCGAGCACGGCCAACAGCATTGGAACCTTGGTAATCCGCATGAGTCTGAGACTCCGTGAGAGAACGTCGTGGAAAGAGAGCAGGTCCTGCCCGCTACCTGCTGTCACCTGTCGAGCCGCCCGACCCGGGATCGTCCCGGATAAAACCGCTAAACAGATCGAATTTCACCGCCAAGGCAGTGGCGGCGATCACGCCGACCACTGTTCCGACGAGCAAATAGGTGCGGCGCTTCGAGAACTGGCGCTCCTGATACCCCGTGATGCCATCCCGGGGAAACTGGACCCGTTCGCCGGTCCACGTGGCAGCGTTGCCCCGCAGATCCATTGTCCGGTACACCTCGAGGGTGACACTCGCGCCGTCGCCCTCGACCAACAGCCCGTCAACCTTGTCAATCGCCGACCCGAGACGGTCTCCCACCAGGCCGCGGCCGCGGTCGTTCAACACCACCGCGATTCGCTGCCCCGTCGCCGGCACGCCGGTCTGCAAGGGCTTGAACGTGTAGCAACCCATTTGCAGCAACAGCGTGGCAGCGCAGAGACCGCCGACGAACCGGCGCCAGAAGCGCGGCCACCGGTTCATCGAGAGGGTCGTCATGCCATCAGCCTCCAAACCCGTACGTTCCCTTCGCGGCCGCCCTCGTCCCGTTGTAGAACGGGGCGTAGCGGGCCTGCATTTCCTGATACGGCACCGGCCATTCCACGATCGTCCCGGTCACCAGGTCGCCCCAACCGCGACCGTCGGCGTACCAAACCAGGTAGCCCGTGAAGGCCGTTTCCATTCGCTTCTCGTACTTCATCGCCTCAAGGATGTTGCCGCACGCCGTGGACGTGAAGCTCGGCCCCT
Source organism: Gemmatimonadota bacterium (assembly GCA_016871855.1). Taxonomy (GTDB): domain Bacteria; phylum Gemmatimonadota; class Gemmatimonadetes; order Gemmatimonadales; family Gemmatimonadaceae; genus PNKL01. The sequence goes on along the minus strand of VHBQ01000040.1, from coordinate 15,887 downwards.
GCGGCACGCGCGGCACGCAGCCGGCGGCCGTCGAATACGGCGCCGTGGCGCTCGCCGGCACGCCGATCGAGCCCAAGCCGTTCTTGATGCGGGTCTTGTCAATCAGCGCCGCTGCAGAGGCCAGGTTGCCCGTGCGGATGTAACCTTCCGCCGCGAGCATGTCGACTTCGGTCGCCGACATCTCCGTGTACGGGCCGGTGCTCGCCGCGATGTTGATGACGCCATACCGACGGTGATCGTAGAACGACTCGCCCCAGCCGATCGTCGGCACGTCTTCGCCGGTCGGGCGGTTACGGATGTAGCGCCCCGCCGGCAGCGCCACGGTCGGCGTTCCGGCTTGCTGATCCGTGCGCGTGGCCCCCTGCGGCCAGCGCTTGTCGGCCGTCTGCACGAGGAACGCCCGGCGCGTGGTCAGGCCGTCCTTGAGCCAGTTATCATAGCCACCCGAGGTATCGGCCATGCCCACATAGAACATCGGGAAGGAGTGCCACCCGCCCGTGACATACGACTGCGACACGTCGAACCCGGCGCTCCACCCCGTGGAGCCGCCAATGTTCACCGTGAAGTCGGCCGTGATGCCGTTGGTCGCGTCACTGATGACCGCGGCCCAATCCACCGCCGCACGCTCCGTCGGAGTGCGCGCGACGCCCGCGCGGATTCGCGCCTTGTACGAGCGCACGAGCCGGATGAAGTTGTCCTTCGTGAGGTTGGCCTGGCCGCTCATCCAAGTGGCGGGGAGCGGGAAGCCGTTGGCCCCGGTGGCCGCCGCCGCGGAATTCGCGACCGCGACGGCCGAGTCGTACATGGCCAGCGCCGCCCGGTTGACCGCCGTGTAATGCGAGAGCCCCGGCACCTCGTCGCTGGCCGTGGTCGGCAGCACGATGGCGGCCGAGTCGTACCCGAGCGACAGGTAGCCGAGCGAGTTGCCGGCAATCATGTAGGCAAAGGCCATCGCGCGGGCGTCCTGCGCCGTGCTGCCCATCGTGAGACCCTTGGCCTGGTACGCCTTGATGGCCTGGATGGCCGTCGCGGCCGACCGGCTCGCGCGGGAGAAGACGTCCCAGTTGGCGCGGTTGCCCACCTGGTTGTCGTTGCCCAAGTCGTTCGAGATGGGGTTGCGCGGGATGATCGTGCGCGCCGCCATGCCGAAGTTCGCGACCGTGGCAAACGACTCGCCAGCGTAAATCTTGGCTTGAGTGTTGATGGACTCGGACGCACGCTGGGTGTTGTTGATCTGCACACCCAGACCGCCCACCACGCCCTCCACGCCGGAGGGCGTGGCGTACGCGCGGGCGACGTCAGGATCGTTGAGATTCTGCACTTCGAGGCTGTCACCGCAGGCGGTCAGCGCCACCAGTGATGCCCCGATCCAGAGATAATGCTTGCGCATTGATATTCCTCAGTTCGGTCCCCCGGAGACGCCGCCATTCGGCGGCGCCCCGGCGACCCGGGTCGTCAGAAGGTGGTGCTGATCGAGAACGTGACCGTCCGCAGGTTCGGGAACGTGAACGCGTCAATTGCGTTCAGCACGCCCGAGCCAAGGTTGCCGCCAGTGAGGCCCACTTCCGGGTCGTAGCCCGTGTAGTCGGTCCACGTCTTCAGGTTGCGGCCGATGAACGAGATGTTCCAGTCACCGCCCACGCCCGGCAGCTTGCCGATGCGATAGCCGATCGAGAACTCGCGCAGCTTGATGAAGCTCGCGTCTTCGACCGTGTTGTCGTTCGGGGCGAGAATGTCGTACAGGCCGCCGATGCCGCCCGTCTGGGACGCGCGGAAATAGTATCCGAGCGGCTTGGCATCGCCGATGCTCTTGCCGGTCTGGTTGACTTCGACCATCTGGAAGTCACCCAGCGACCACTGGCGCTGCTCGTTCCACACCGACTTGCCAACCGTCGCGTCGAGCAGGGCATACACGGTGAACTTCTTGTAGTTGAAGTTCTGGCTGAAGGACCAGCGGTAGTCCGGCAGGGCCTTGCCAATGTTGGCCAATGGCACGGCGCCAGTGGAGTCGCGGACCAGGATCGGGCCGCCCCACTGCAGGATGTCCATGCCCCACGGAGCCGCCGTCGCTGGCAGGCGCGTGAACCACAGGTTCTTCGTGATGCCGTCCTGCGGCGTGTTGCCCTGGCCGATGTAGACGAGGAAGCCGTCCTGGTTCTTCTGGTAGTCGAGCCCGGGCCCGCACTTCGACTGGAAGGCGGCAGGAAGCTGACTGCAGCTTCTGGCGAACTGACGGCCCCAGATGGAACCGAAGTCCTGGCCCTGCTTGATCTTGAACATCGTCTCGGCGCCCTGCTGGCCGGCGGCCGAGTAGAACGTCTCCGGCATGTCGAGGCGTGTGATGACTGACGTCGTCGCGTCCCAGTTGAAGCGGACCGAGTAGCCGAGGTCCCGCTTCTGGATAATCGGAACGTTCAGCGAGACTTCCCACGTCTTGTTGGTCAGCTCGCCCGCGTTCTGCCACTGCGTCCCGAAGCCCGACGCGGCGGGCGGCGTGACCGGCAGCAGCTGGTCGTTAATCACGTTCTTCGCGTTCGTGATCGTGAGGCCGTACTTGTTCATGATCTCGAGGTCAATGCCCGCCTCGACCTCAGTGGACACTTCCGGCTTCAGGTTCTTGTTGCCAAGGCTGGAAGGAGAAAGCGCGCCACCGGCGCCGATCGAGAACGTCTCGTACTGGGCGGTGTAGTTCGGGCGGTTGCCCGCCGTCCCCTGCGAGATGCGCAGCTTGAGGTCCGAGATCTTGGCGACCTTGAACCAGGGCTCCTCGCTGACACGCCACGCAAACGAGCCGCGGCCGTAGGTCTGCCAGCGCTGCGACGCGCCGAAGAGCGACGCCGCGTCACGGCGCACCAGACCGCCGATGATGTAGCGGCCCTTATAGTCAAGGTCGAGGTTCGCGAACATGCCGAGCGCGCGCACCTGTTCGGTGTAGCCGCCGATGGCCTGGCCGGCTATCACCGCGCTCGGGTCCTCGAGGCCGGGCACGGCGAGCGTGTTGCCGCTGTGGCTCAGGCCGCGATCATCCGACGCTTCGTACGACGTGCGCAGCGTCAGGCGAGAGTCGAGCGCATTGTCGAACCACGCCTTCCGCGCCGTCACCATGGCGGCGGCGTTCATCGCGTACGACCGGTTGGAGCTCCAGCCGAGCGAGCCCAGATTGGCCGAACTCGCCGCCGACGTGCGATAGCCGCGGTCCTGCTGGCTCTGGGCGTGGTTGCTGCGCGAGTCATACCCGAACTCGGCCGACGCGTCCATCCACGGGAGCGGCTGCCACTTGGCGCTCAACGCGCCCACGAACCGGCTGATGCGGTTGCGCGGCCGGTTGTTCTCGGCAAAGAACGCGGGGTTGATATTCTGCGCACCCTGCTGCTGCGGAATCGAGCGAACGTACAGGCGCCCCTTCGAGTCGCGGCGCAGCAGCTCGGCGTTGGCCGGCTGGCGCGAGAGGGACAGCCAGTTCAGGCCGCCGTTGTTGTCAGTGGCGTCCGTGAAGGCCGTGCGCACACCGAAGTTCCAGTTGCCGGCCATCTGCTGGTCAATGTTCAGGCGGATGGAGTTGCGGAAGTAGCCGTCCATGAAGCGGAGCGCCCCTTCCTGGCGGAACATGTTCGCCGAGGCGAAGAAGTTCGTCCGCCCCACGCGCCCCGTGGCGTCCACCGTGTTGTTGTAGGTCGTGCCCGACGTCAGGATCTGGCGCATCGGGGTCCCGGCCTTCGGCCACGGATTCGCCAGATAGAGCGCGCGCAGGTTCACCTGACCCGGATTGCGCGCAATGCCGCCGTCATTGGCGAAGTTGATCGGCGGCAGCGAGAAGTCGGTGCCCTGATCGTTGATGCGGTACGCCTCGGCGTAGATGTCCGCCGTGCGCGTGCAGTCCGGCGCGCCGCTCGTGATGACGCAGAAGCGCTTGTAGTCCTGGTCCATCAGCATCGGGTGCGCCTTCGGAATCTCGAGGATGTTCTCGACGTCCGATGCGCCGTATTCCGCGCTGACGCGGAACTTGATGCCGTCCGAGGAGTTCTTGCCCGAGCGCGTCGTGATCTGGATCACGCCGTTGCCCGCGCGCGAGCCGTACATGGACGACGCGGCGGCGCCCTTCACCACCTCGACGTTCTCGATGTCCTGCGGGTTGATGTCCGACAGGCCACCCTGCGAGACGACGCCGTCAATGATGTACAGCGGCTCCTGGCCGCGGCCGGACCCGTTGATGGACTGCGGGCCGCGGAGGATGATGGACGGCGCCGAACCCGGCCGGCCACTGACCGACACGATGTTCGCACCCGCCACCTTGCCCTGCAGCTGCGAGAGCGCGTTGGCGCCCGCAACCGGCACGTCGGCCTGCGACACCTGCGCCACCGTGAAGGCAAGCTTCTTCACTTCGGTGGCCCCTGTCACACCCGTGATCACCACCTGGTTCAGGCGGTTGACGTCGATCTTCATCTCGAAGTCGTAGGTGTGCGTCTGCGGTGTGAGGACGAAGTTGCGCACCTGCGGCTGGTAGCCAATCGCACGGATGCGCATCACGATCGCCTGGTTCCGGACGCGCGCGCCCGGAATGACGATGTTGTACACGCCCGACGCATTGGTACCGACCGAGATGTTCAGCGCGTCGATCACAACGTTGGCTCCGAGCAGCGGCTGCCCCGCGTCCGACAACACCTTGCCGGTCACGGTGGCGTTCTGCGCAACCGCAGACGCCGAGACGCTGAACAGGAGAGCCAGTACCGCGGTCGTAATCCAACGGAACCGAGTACTCATGGTCTTCGGACTCCCTCAAAAAAAAGGTGAAGAACAGACCTGCTGCCATCAGGTGCTTCGCACTGCTGCCCCGCAGGTGCGGGGCGGAACTTCAGCAGGACGGCGGAGTACACCCTGCGCGGGAGACTCCAGGCTGCCCCGCAAGAACAACCGAAACTCGCTGACCCGTTCGCACGTCTTATTGATGCGAAACGGGTGTACCACAACACCACGCCCCTGGGCCTCGCGGCCCACGGGTTGCACACTCCCCTACCCAACTCGCGTGACGCTTGTCACAGCCGATTATGGTATCGGGGGGGCCTGTGTTGCGCAAATTGGCAAATTCAGGGAAACCCTTACAGACCGGTGAGGCCCCAAAGAGGCCGTCTCCCAGTGAGTTCGCCCAGCTCGGGCAACCCGCGCCTGCCGCCGTTCGACGCTGATCGCGCTCTACAGTATTCTTTCGGCGTGGTCCATCCCGTCGCCCTTCTTGCGCTCGCCGCCGCACTTTCGGCTGTCGCCGCCCCCGTGCGCAGCGCGGAGGCCCAGCGCCCATCGAGCGCTACCGCCCTGCCGGCGTCGCTCGACTCGCTGCATCAGGCCGCGCGCCAGCAGCTCACCCAGGGCGACACGGCGGCCGCGCTCGAGGCGCTCGAACTGCTCCAGCGCCGGGCGCCGCGGTACGCCCCGGCCTTCTTCGACCACGGCGTCGTCCTCTCGCGCCGCTCCGAGATGGGCCTCGCCCTCGACGACATGCTCCGCCGCCGACGCGCGGGCGAACTCCTCGAACGCGGCCTCGATCTCGACCCGGACAACCCGCTCTACCTCCTTGAGATGGGGCGCCTGCGCCTCAAGACGCCTTTCCTTCGCATCGAAGCCGAGCGCCTGTTCGCCAAGGCCCAGCGCGCCGCGCGCGCACGCGGCGATGCGCGGCTGCTGGCCGTCGTCGAGTACGAGTTGGGGCTGGTCTCCGCGCGGCGCTTCAATGCCATGCGGAACCGCCGCATCCTCACCGGCACCACCACCGCGCTCGACATCGAGGCGGCAGTCGCCAACTGGCAGTACATCCGCGACTTCCTGGAACAGCGCACGGCACCGGTGCAGGACGCGGGCGACATCGATCGCCTGAAAGCCGAGGAGCACTTCCACGCCGCGCTGGCTGCAGACTCCTCCCATGCGGGAGCCGCCGCCGACCTGTTGGGCCTTCTCTACGAGTCGGGTCGAACGGCCGAGATGCTCGCGCTGGCCCGGACGCTCGCGCACCAGCAGCCCGCGGCGCCGCGTACGTGGCTGGCCTTCGGCCTCGCCCTGCAGGCACGCGATCACCTGGAGGAGGCGGCTGTCGCGTTTGACGCGGCGCTCGCCCTGGTCCCCGACTCCATCCGGCGCCAGATGCTCAACGTGTCCCAGTGGCTGCGCCCCGATGACGCGGTGCGCCTGGAACGCGCGCCTCCCGCGGAGCGCGAAGGGGCCGAGGCGGCGTGGTGGCGGTCGGCCGATCCGCTCGCGCTGACCGCCGTCAACGAGGCCCGCGTCGCCCTGCTGGCCCGCATCGCGTATGCCGACCTGCGCTTCACGTCGGAGGAAGCACAGCTCCCCGGCTGGCGCACCGACCGCGGCCAGGTGTGGATCCGCTACGGCGCCCCCGATGTGATCGCCTCGCTCGCCCCGGAGACGCAGGACGTGAATGGCGCGGAGAGCATGGCGCGCGTGATCACCATCTGGTGGTATCGCGAGTCGGCCCTGCGCTTTGTCTTTCGCGGCCCGCCCGCCATCAACGCCGCCGCGTTCGCGGGCAACTTCCGCGCCTACGCCGACAACGCGCGCCGCATCATCCCGGTCAGCCTGCGCGACGTGCACGCGACGATGCAGCTCGACACCGTCGCGATCCAGGTGGCGCGCTTCCGCGCCGCCTCAGGCACACGCGTCGAGCTGTACGCGGAGATCCCCGCCCAGCGGATGCTCGCCGACGTCGATCTCTCCCCGGCGCTGCTCGAGGGCGGATTCGCCTTCGGCGCCGACGCGGCGCGGCGCGCGCCGCAGATGGTCCGCGACTCCTTGCGGGTGACGGCCGGCCCGTCGGCGGTTCCGCTGCGCCGCACCTGGACGCAGGTTGTTCCGCCGGGGGAGGAGTACATCTATCGCGTCGAGGCGCGCCAGCCCGACACCGGGCGTGGCGCGCGCGGCGACGGGGCCGTCGGCGTCCGGCCCATCGGCGGCGCGGGCACGTTCGACATCTCGGACCTCGTCGTTGCGGACCGCATCAGTGGCGGTGGCGACGGGCGCGAGGCGTTCGCCATCGACGCGAACGCGGCGATGCGCTTCCAGGCGCGCGACACGGTGGCCCTCTACTGGGAGACCTACAACGCCGCGGCGCCGGCGTCGGGGACGGCGCGCTTGCGGGTGCGCGTCACGGTGCGCATTCTCTCGCTCGACCGCGGCCGGTCGTTCAGCGCCCGGGTGCTCGGCGGCATCGCCGACGCCGTGGGATTGAGCGCCGTGGGCGACGAGCAGGTCTCCCTGGTGTATGAACGTGACGCTCGTTCGCTGGCCGCGGTGACGCACCAGCTCGCGATCGGCCTCGGCGACGCGCCGGCGGGGCAGTATGCCCTGTCGGTGGAAGTGACCGATCTCTCCTCGGGGCGCACCGCGCGCACCGAACGTACCCTCACCCTGGAGCGCCCCGCGTCGTGATGAAGGTGCCGCGAGTGCGCGCCCGCGCGATGGCCTGCGCGCTGCTGCTGACCGTGCCGACGCTCGGCGTCCACGCCCTGCCGGCGCAGGGCATCCCGCAGCGCGACGCCGAGGGGTCGGCCGCCGGCAATGAGGGGGCGTCGCGACGCTGGCCGCGGCGCCTCGTGATGCCGGTGGTGATGGGCGCAGCGGCGGCGCTTGCCGCCTCGGCGTATTTCATCAGCAACGCCGACGACCCCGTGGGGTCATGCACCGGCCCGCGATGCGTGCTGCCGCTCAGCGTCGGCATCGGCATGGGTGTGGGCTACCTGATGGGGCGTGAGATGGACAACGCCCATGCGCTGCGATACCGCCGCGGTGCGCCCGTGCGCGCGGAGGGGCAGGCGCTGACGCTGCAGGGAGAGCCGCAATGGATGTCCGTCGGCGCGCGACAAGGCGCGGCCGGTGGCGGCGCCGGCGGGGTGCAACTGTTCAGCACCGACGGCGCGCCGAAGCTGCTCGCCCGCCGCGCGTCGGGGATTCGCGGGGTGCGCGGCCTCGACCTCGGTCCGGGTGGCGTGGCGGTCGCGGCGACGACGGGGCTCTACGAGTTCGCGGTGGATTCCGCGCTTGGCCTGCGCGTGCGAGATGGCGACATCGCCGCCACCGCCGTGCTGGCGGAACGGCGCGTGGTTGGCATCGGCGACCGCCTCGAAGTTGCGCCGCGAAGTGGCACGTCCGACACCACGTGGCGCTCGATGCGCACCGGCGGCGCCGTGCGCGCAATGACCGTGGACCCGACCGGGCGCCTGCTGTGGGTGGCGACGGACAGCGCGCTTGCCTCATACATCCTCGACGGCGATTCGCTCGTGCGGCGAGCCAGCGCGCGCCTCGCCGGCGGAGTGAGAACCGTGCGCACGGACGGCCCCCGGGTGGTCGTCGCGGCGGGCGAGCGCGGCATCTGGCTCTTCGACAGCGATGATCGCGGCACGCCGCGCGAACGCTTTCTGTGGGCCGGGGCACGGTTCGCGTACGATGCGCTCATCACCCGCGAGCGCGTGTATGTGGCCGGCGGCGGCGAGGGGCTGTACGTGCTCGATGCGCGGGCCGCGCGCGGCACCGTGCTCGGCCTCGCGCGCCAGGTGGGCTTCGCCGTCGCGTTGGGGGAGGAGGGCGGCTACACTTATGTACTCGATCGCGCGGCGCCTGCCGTGCACCGATTGCGCTCCGATTTCCCCCTCCGATAATGACTCGTCGCTTCGTCCCGGTCGTTCTTGCCTGCACCCTGCTCGCCTGCGGCCCCGCCGACAGCGCCAGCGAGGCCCGCGCTGCGTCCCTGCAGACACCGGTCGCCGCGCCCACGGCATCGGCCGATTCCGCCGGTGCCTTGCTTGCCAAGGCCGACGCCGGCCGCATCATCGGCAGTCCATCGGCCACGGTCTGGATGATCATCATCAGCGACTTCGAGTGCCCGTACTGCAAGCAGTGGCACGACGATGCCTGGGAGCCGATCCGCCGCGAGTACGTGGAGACGGGCAAGCTTCGCGTGGCGTACGTGAACCTCCCGCTCTCGATGCATCGGAACGCCGTCCCCGCCGCGCACGCGGCGATGTGCGCCGCCGTGCAGGGGAAGTTCTGGCCGGTGCAGGATGCGATGTTCCGGACGCAGGGCGAGTGGAAGGGCCTCGGGGACGCGCACCCCTTCTTTGAGCGACTCGCGCGCGAGGCAGGCGCCGACGCCGAAGCCCTCAGCGGTTGCGTGAAGTCGGAGGTGATGCGGCCGTTGATTCAGGCCGATGAGGAACGCGCCACGCGTGCCGGCGCCCAGTCCACGCCCACGTTCTTCGTGGGGGGCCAGCCGTTGGTGGGCGCCCAACCACTCGCCGTTTTCCGCGGCGCCATCGAGGCTGCGCTCGCGACCAAGCCGGTCGCCAAGTAGGGCGAGCCGCCCGTGAACGTCGCCCTGCGCGCGGCCTACGGTACCGCCGGCACGATTGTCGAAATGGCGGCGGCGGTGGCGCGGGGCGGCGGCAAGATAATGGAATCGCTCGCCGGCCGTCGCGGCGTGGTGGACCGCTTCGTCGGGTGGGGCGAGGCGCATCGTGAGCCCGCGCGCCCGCTCGCGTGGATCCACGCGCCGTCGGTGGGCGAGGGGCTGCAGGCCCGTCCCGTGATAGATCTGTTGCGCGCGCGGCGTCCGGACGTGCAGGTGGTCTTCACGCACTATTCCAGCAGCGCGGCCTCCTTTGCCGCGCGCGTTGGCGCCGACTATACCGATTTCCTTCCCTTCGACACCGCGCGCGCGGCCCGTGCCGTGCTGCGCTCGTTGCGCCCCGACGTGCTCGTCTTCAGCAAGCTCGATGTCTGGCCCGTGTTCGTGGACGAGGCGGCCCGCGCCGGCGTTCGGCTCGCAATGATCGCCGCAACCCTCGGCGAGGAATCCGGGCGCCGCAGCCGGCTCGCGCGCGCCCTCCTGCGCGACGCCTACGCGGCATTGAGCGCGGTCGGCGCCATTGACGAGTCCGACGCCGAACGCCTGGTGGCGCTCGGCGTGAACCGCGCGAACGTGCGCATCACCGGAGATACGCGCTACGACCAAGCCTGGGCTCGCGCGCTGGCCGCAGACCGCACGTCGCCGTTGCTCGCGCCGCTCACCTCGCCCCGCCCCACGCTCGTGGCGGGCTCCACCTGGCCTGTGGACGAGCGCGCGCTCTTCGCTGCGTGGGCGGGGTTGAGGCGACGCGTCCCCGAGGCGCGGCTCATCGTCGCGCCGCACGAGCCAACGCCCGCGCACTGCGCTGCGGTGGAGGCGTGGGCGGCGCAGTCGGCGCTTCGCGTAAGTCGGCTTGGCGCCCCGCACGCCGGAACCGCCGACGTGGTGTTGATTGACCGCGTCGGCGTGCTCGGCGACGTCTACGCGCTGGCACAGGTGGCGTTCATCGGTGGCGGATTCCACACCGCGGGGCTCCATTCGGTGGTCGAGCCTGCGGCGTTCGGTGCTCCCGTGCTCTTCGGACCCCAGCTCGTGAAGAACGGGCGCGACGCGAACCTGCTCATCGCCGTGGGTGGTGGGCGATCCGTCACGGACGCCGGGACGCTACGCGACGCGCTCGCCGCGTGGCTGGGCGATCCGCACGCGCGTGCGGCGGCCGGAGGTCGCGCGCGCGAACTGGTGCGCTGCGGGCTGGGCGCGGCGGAGCGCAGCTACGAGATGGTGACCGCGTTGCTCTGACGCCGCGCGTGCTGGCGTCCGGCGGGGAGCGGCGTATTATCCGCCCGCGTGAATCTCCGCACCGGGGGTGTTGCGCAGGCTGCGGCGCGGGCTCGCTTTCGACTCCAGCGACTCCGCCGCGCGAGAGACGGCGAGGCAGTTAGAGGCCGTGGTCGGCCAACTGCGACAGGGACGCTGACCGTTGCGGTTGCCGAGGGACGCCGACGCTTGCATTTCACATAGACACTGTCGGATTTGGCGTCCTCTTGACATTTGTTTGCGTCGAACGCATTAAGCACGTTGTCACGGTATCGGAATTTTTCTCACGCGTCGTAAGCTTTTCTCCGACGCGTTTTTGAGAACTTCTGTGTGCCGCCTGTGATAGCTGGCCATATCGGCTGCCTTCAACGGCCGTCGAGCACGGATCGCCCCCGCCTCCCCGGCGCCGTTCGAGCGCGTTCACCGCGCCCACGCGTCGTGCCGACATAGCTCCACTGGCTCGATCCGAGCTCACCCCACCACCCCGTTGGAGGAAGGCATGCGTTTGCTCCGTTCGATAATGACGGGCACGGCGCGAAGCGCTTTGTTGGCATCGCTGGTGCCATTTGCGCTCGCAGCCCAGCAGGCAACCGGAGCCATCGAAGGCACGGTCGTTGACGGCGGAAGTCGGCGACCCCTTCAAAGCGTCCAAGTCACGATCACCGGCACCAGCCAGACCATCGGCAGCCTGACGGATGCCGCAGGCAAGTTCCGCATCAACAACGTCGCCGCCGGCGAGCGCGTGGTGCGCGCGCGCCTCATCGGGTATGCGCCGCTGTCCAAGACGGTGAACGTGCAGCCTGGCGGCATCGCTCGCGTGTCGTTTGAGATTCGGCAGTCGGCCGTGCAGCTCAATGCCGTGGTGACCACCGGCACGGGCGGCTCGCAGGTGGAAGCGCGCAAGCTGGGCAACACCGTGGCCGCCATCGAGGCGCCCACCAGCGCGCCGACCTCGTCGCTGTCGGACATCCTGCAGGGACGCGAACCGGGGCTGATGACGATGCCGTCGTCGGGCGCGACCGGCGAAGGGGCGCGCATTCGCGTGCGCGGCAACGCTTCGCTCTCGCAGTCCAACGAGCCGATCGTGTACATAGACGGCGTCCGGCTCGACAACGGCGGCGGCTTCGGCAACGGATTCGTCGGCACGGGCGGCGGCGGTCGTCCGTCTCGCCTCGACGACATTGACCCCAAGTCCATCGAGAAGGTGGAAGTGCTGAAGGGCGCGGCGGCCGCTACACTGTACGGCACCGAGGCGTCCAACGGCGTCATCCTCATCACCACCAAGAAGGGTCAACTCGGCGCGCCCAAGTGGTCCATTGACGCCGAGCAGGCCTACACCACGTATCCGACCGACCGCATCGCCCCGCAGTGGGGGTTGGCCCGGTCGGACTCGCAGGCCACGCGCCTGTCGTACCACTACGGCACGCCCGTCAAGGCGTTCGTGCCGTTCTCGCGCGCCGTGGCCACCAAGCTGTTCGAGACGGGAATGTCCCGGACGGTCTCCGGCCAGGTGTCGGGCGGCACGCCGCTCGTCACCTACTTCGCCGCCCTGCGCGCGTACAACGAGGACGGCCCATTCACCGCGGACAATTTCAACTGGCAGGACCGCGGCGTGTATATGAAGGACATCAACAACAAGTACCAGGGGACGGTCAACCTCGGCATCTCGCCGTCCACCAACACCAAGCTGCAGGTGAACGTGCTGTACGCCACGACGCACAACGAGATTCCCGAGAACAACAACAGCATCTACGCGCCGTACACGGTCGCGCTCTTCTCCAAGCCGGAGAATGCGCAGTGCGACGCGTCGCGCGTGGGCGGCGCCGCCGATCCTACGTACGGCAGCCTCGGCAACGGCCTCTGCAAGGGCGCCGGCAATCCGACGGGCGCCAGTTCGTTTGGCACGATGCGCGAACTGCTCCAGTATGCCATCAAGCAGGACTCGCGCCACTTCAACGGCCGTCTGCGCGGCAGCTACATCCCGTCGGCCAACCTGAACTTCGACGGAACGTTTGGCGTGGACTTCACGGCCCAGCGTTCCACGTCGTTCCTGCCGTTCGGCAACAACATTGACCTCCGCATCAACCGCGCCAACGCCGGCCTGGCCAACGTGGATGACCGCACGCACCAGGAAGTGACGTTGAGCGTCAATGGCGGCTGGACGAAGGACCTGATGAAGCACTTCTCGTCGAACCTGCTGTTCGGCGCGCAGGGCTTCCTGACGCGCGACAACGACGAGTCGGGAAGCAACCAGGGCTTCCCGGGCCCGGGCATCGAGGTGGTCGGCGGCGGCTCAACGCCGCGGGTGTTCGAGTCGTTCAGCTCCATCGTCAACGCCGGCTTCTTCGCGCAAGAGCAGTTGGGCTACCGCGACTGGATCTTCACCACGTTCGGCGGCCGGTACGATTACAACAGCGCCTTTGGCAAGACGGAAGGCGGCGTGTTCTACCCGCAGGCCTCGCTCTCCGTGATCCCGTCGGACCGCCCCTCATGGCAGGGGAGCTTCCTCGGCAACTACGTCTCCACGTTCCGGCTCCGCGCGGCCATCGGTCGAGCCGGCCGTCAGCCCGGCGCGTTCGACAAGCTCACCACCTATGGTCCGCTGACGTCCACCACCGGCGGCGGACTGGTGCCCGCCAACCTCGGCAATCCGGAGCTCAAGCCGGAGATCAGCACCGAGTGGGAGCTGGGCAGCGAGTTCGGCTTCGCCGACAATGCCTGGTCGGTGGACTTTACGCGCTGGGGCCGTGAACTGAAGGATGCGCTGGTGGCGCGCCAGTTCCCGGTGACCGGCGGCTTCTCTGCGCTGCAGCTCGACAACATCGGCGGGATGAAGGCGTGGGGCTGGGACCTGAAGGTCAAGGGGTACCTCCTCAACCGTCCGGATCTCTCGGTTGATGTCTACGGCAACACCAGCTTCCTCAGCCAGCTCGTCACCAGCCTGGGCGGCGCACCGCCGCTCAAGGTCGGCGGCAGCTATCCGCGCTACCGGAACTTCATCAAGGAAGGCTACGCCCCGGGCGCCTTCTTCGGGGCCAAGCTCCCCGATCCTTGTGCCAAGGGACAGACGACGCACCCGTTGGGCGGCATCTGCCTGCAGTCTGGGCAGTTGCCCTTCGACACCGACAAGAACGGCGTGCCCGACACCGAGGCGCAGCTGTTGGCTTACCTCGCCACGGCGCGCCCGTTGTCGGCGATCCCGCCGCTCGCGGCCGACGACAACAAGAACAAGGACCCCCTGGACCACTACGACGGGAAGCCGCTGCCGGACTTCCAAGGTTCGTTCGGCGGTTCCGTGACGTTCCGCAAGAACTGGCGCGTCTCGACGAACTTCGAATACCGCTTCGGCAACTACACGGTATCCAACCTCACCGACGCTTTCCGCACGGCCAGCCCGTCGAACGGTGGCAACACCAAGCTGCGCGCCGACGTCGAGGCAACGATGCTCAACCCGGCGAGCACGGCGGAGCAGCGCCTGGCAGCGGCGAAGACCTACGTCTACGAACTCGCGGCGCTCTCGCCCTTCGACGGCCTCAACCAGCAGTTCGCAGCCGATTTCCTGCGTTGGCGCGAGCTGTCGCTCACGTACACAGCGCCGCAGAAGTGGTATAGCGCCTTGGGAGCGACGGATATGGCCATCACGTTCTCGGCGCGCAACTTCGCGCTCTGGACCAAGTACCCGGGTGTAGACCCCGAGGTCAACGTCTTCGGCCGCAGTGCGGGGGGCGGCACCGACACCAACTTCGGCGAATCCATTGATGCCTTCGGCTTCCCAATTCCGCGCCGTTTGGCCCTCAGCGTGCGGATGGGCTTCTAATGAGGAACTCAATGCCCCACATCATATCGCCCCGCCGCTGGTCGCGGGGGTTCGCCGCCGGCGCAATCGTGGTCGCGCTCGGCGCCTGCTCCAGCATTCTTGACGTGAAGAATCCCAACAACGTGCCCGAGTCGGCGCTCGAGAACCCGGCGTCCGCCGACGCGCAGGCCAATGGCGCGCTGGCCGCCGTCGTGCGGATGCTCTCGGGCATCACCGTGCCGTACGCGGTGGCCACCGATGAACTCGACTGGATTGGCTCGCGCGACGCCTGGTTCGACCTCGAGACGGGCGGGCTCGGGAACTTCCTGAACGAGTTCACCGACGGCGCCTTCCCGCACGTGGGAACGGCCCGGTATCTCTCGGACCAGACCATCCGGAATCTCGAGACGTTCGACAAAGCTGGGACGCTCATCAATCGGCAGTCGCTCGCCAAGGCGTATCTCTACGGCGCCGTGACCTATGCGTCCATCGCCGATATGTACGACGACTACGCCTTCTCCAGCAAGACGGTGCCGGCGGCGCCCGTGGGCCGGGCGAACATGTTGAAGCTCTATGACACCGCCATCGGCTACCTCGACAAAGCGCTGGCCATCGCCACGGCCTCCACGGACCGCTACAACCTGATGGCGTATCGCGCCCGTGTGAAGCACGCCAAGGGGGTTTGGGGCAAGATCTCCCCCGAGGGCTCGGTGAACACGGCCAGCCCGCTGGTGAATGACGCCGGCGCGGTCGCCGACGCCAACGCGGCCATCGCCATCGTCGACGGTGACGCGAAGTTCAACATGGTCAACAACCTCGAAGCCACCGCCGGCATCAACATCTGGTTCGAGGTGAACGGCCGCAACGAACATCGCGTGGGCGCCGCGTACACGAACCTCAAGGATCCCATCTCCGGCGCCACGGACCCGACGACCACGGCGTCCCTGGCCGCGTTCAAGGCCTTCGGCACGCAGTCCGGAACGCACTGGGTGACCAGCAACCGCGAACTGCGCCTCATCCTCGCCGAGGCCGCGTTGGCGGCCGGCAACACGGCCGAGTTCACGACGCAGATCAACACGGTGCGCGCACTGGACGGCAAGCCGGCATACGCCGCGCAGATTGCGGCGCAGCAGATGCTGGCCTACGAGCGGCAGGCGCAGCTCTGGCTGATGCGCCGACGCCTCGCCGATATGTATCGGTTCGGCCAGACCGACCCGAAGTGGGCGGCCAACCCGAACTTCAAGTCCGCGTCCACCACCAAGGGGCTGCTGTTCCCGATTCCGAACATCGAACGGCTCGGCAATCCGTGCATCACCAACGCGGCGGCCTGCAAGTAGCGCCGCACGCACGACGCCATCGCCTTGGTGCGAGTGCGCGGCAGCGCTACCGCTGCCGCGCACTCGCACCATCGGCGGGGCGGCTCGGCAC
>VHBQ01000039.1 GCA_016871855.1 Gemmatimonadota bacterium | reverse complement strand
ACGCCACGGCGAAGCGTGGAGCAGCGCGGCCTACACGGCCGCGGGCGCTGGCGTGAATCTCGAGCTCGCTCCGCATCCGACGGCCACGTGGCGCTTCGGCTACCGCGCGGACGCGCGACGCTTTCCCGCGCTGGGCGCCCTCAGCCAGCTCGAGCACCGCGGCTTTGCGAGCGTCATTGCCAACTTTGCCACGCGCACCACGCTGATTCTCGAGGGTGGACTCGGCGCAAAGTCGTACAATGGTGTGGTGGCCGACGGGGGCTATGACACCGTGACGGTGATGACCGCCGCGGGATCGCGCGGCCGAGGATTTGGCGCGGGCTCGACGATGGGCGGCGCGTCGACGGCCACGGTGATCATTCCCTCGACGAGCAGCCAGCGTGGAGCGGCGGGACTCGCCACCGGGATGATCAGGATCGCCCAGTCGCTCAGCGACCGCACCGGCGTTCACGTGGAAGCGTCGGTGCGGCGCGCCTTCGGCGCGGTGCCCCCTCTTCTGGTCTTCACCCCCGCGGGATTCCTGGAGGACGGGATCTACGACGATCCCTTCGCGAGCGAGGCGTCGTTCCTAGCGACCGGCGTGAAACACGTGTTCGCCAGCTCCGCCACGCTCGCCCTCGACGGCTGGTGGGCGAGCAAGGCCTTCACGAGCTCCGTCGCGCTGGACGGCGCCGGCGAGGCGCTTGACGGGGCTCCCTTGCGTCGCGACCGGATCGGCATCGGTCGCATCACGTGGACGCAGCCGCTCCTGCCCTCGCGCACCGGCGCGGCTGCCCTGTCCCTCGAGACGTCGCTGCGGCTCCTCCGCCACCACTCCAACGACGTGATCTACGACTATTCCGCGCGCGTCTTCACGATTGGACTCACCGTCCGCTACTGACCCCGAGCATCGTATGTCATCCGCCAAGCCGTTCCGCTGGAAGGCCTTCTTCAGTCTCTACATCGCACTGTCCTTCGTCGTTCTCGCGCTCTCAGGCCTCGTGCTGTACGTGGCCCCGCCCGGCCGGGTCGCCAACTGGTCCATTTGGCGCTTGGGCCTGCTGAGCAAGGCGCAGTGGCAGGCGGTGCACACCATCTTCGCGTTCCTCTTCATCGTGGCTGGCTCGTTCCACCTCTATTACAACTGGAAGGTGCTCACGGCGTACCTGCGCACGAAAATCGACGAGGGGCGTCGCATGAAGCGTGAACTCCTCTCGGCGGTCGCGATGGGCGCCGTCGTGCTCAGCCTCACCATCGGGGGCGTGCCGCCGTTCAGCAGCGTGATGGACGCCGGCGACGAGTTGAAGAACGCGTGGGCAACGCCGACGAAAGAGCCTCCGATTCCCCACGCGGAGGAGCTGACCGTGGACAAGCTCGCCGAGACCGCCAAGGTCCCCGTCGTGCAGGCCCGCGAGAACCTCCAGAAGCGCGGTGTGGTTGTCGAACGCGCCGACATGACCGTGAAGGAGATCGCGGCTGCGAACTCACTGACCCCAGAGCAGGTCTATCAGCGGATGTACGCGGAGGGACAGAAGCCCGCGACGCCGACAGGGCTCGGCGGTGGATGGGGTCGCCGGACCGTGAGCGACATCTGCACGCAGTTTGGCGTGCCGGTTGCAACGGGACTCGAGCGCTTGAAACGCGCCGGGTACACGGCGGAGGCCGGAACGCCGCTCAAAGACCTCGCCACCGGCACGGGACGGACGCCGGCCGAGATTGCCCAGGTGATCGTCGGCCCAGACGCGACCATTACCACTCCCCAAACGCACCAGCCCGCTAACCCGCCAACCTGGTAGCGCACCGGCTAGCGGCCGCGCCCCCTGCCCTGGGTCGCGCGGCCGCGCCGCGTCACGGTAGACCCGGCCACCGGCCGGAACTCCAGCGGCTCGTCCGCGAACGTCCGGTAATCGGCCAGCAGCTCTTCACCCTTCCGGATGCGCCGCAGGGCCCGGAAGCGTCCGTCGTCGTCGGCCCAGACGTTCGGCGTCTCCGAGTGATTGATGTACCACCCCACGGAGAGCCGGTTCAGGCTCGTGGGAACGCCAATCCGTTCGCCCCACACCATCCCGAAGTCCTCGTACAGCGCGCGGATCGCCTTTGGGAGCTTGCGCACGTAGGCGCGGGAGACCCACCGCACCCGTTCATCCTCGCCGGTGAAAACGAGCGTCCCCTTTGGGATGTCGCGGATCGCGCGCACGCCGACGCCGTGGAGGTCGGAGAGCCCGATGCGGGCGTAGACGCCGTGGTGAGGGAGAGGTTGGGGCACGAGGGTCAGGAAGAGGCGGAGAAATCTGGCGAGGCGAGAGGCCCTGGGCCACCCGGGGTGCCGACCGTTCCTTCCTGCCCAATTCTCAAATAACAGTCAGATAACGCCCCGGAATTACTGTCCTCGCTTCGCTGATTACCTGCCGGATTTTTCCTGACGGATCTGCAGGGCTTTTTCTGGCTGATATCGGCGCGCCTTCCTCGCGTTCGTCGCGCGGAAAGATCGAGTGGCAATCGCTGTTTCGCTCGCACGATATGAAGCTGTCCCCTCCTCATCGGGTTCGCCCACACACCCAGGAGTCTGCTACATGATGCGTCGCTTTTCACTGCTGCTTGTCCCCGTCCTGCTCGCCGCGTGCGCGGATGCCAGACGCACACCGACGCAGGTTGAGGAGGCAGCCGTCGCCGCGAGTCGCGTGGCGAGCTTCACCACGCAGTCGTATGTAAGCGGCGTTACCCCTGTCACGGCGTACGATCCGATCTACCCGGCCTCGGTTGATCCGAACTGGCCCACGACGGTTTGCACAAACACGCCCGCCGTTGGGCTGAACGCCAACTGGCAGAACCCGCATCCGGCGGTCACGGGACTCACGCATCCCTGGATCAACGACTACTTCACCGGCGCCGGCTGGATCAACGCGTGGGGAACTCCGGGGCAGACGCCGCCGTCGCAGGGCGCGGGCGGGCACAGCTGGACCAAGTACACCACGCAGGTGCAAGGGAACGGCTCGTTCATCGTCCAGCTGCTGGCGGACAACTGCTCGTGGATCTACCTCGACAACACGCTGGTCGGGGTTCAGGGCACGGACCTGTCGAAGAACTCCTACGGCCTGACGCTCAGCGGGACGCACGAACTGACGTTCATCATCTTTGACGGCGGCGGCGCCGCCGGCGGCAAGTTCAAGCTCGAGACCACCCTGCTCCCGCCGCCGCCGCTCAATCCTGACCTGGACGGCGACGGACTGACCAATGATGCCGAGGTCGCGTTGGGCACCAGCCCGACGAACCCGGACACCGACGGCGACGGCGTGCGCGACAACGTCGACGTCGAGCCCACGCGCTCGAACACCTATCACTGGGTTGACTGGCGGTCCGCGAACGTCGCGGCTGGCACGGCGTCGGGTGTCATCACGCTGCCCGGCGGCGACGTCATCACGGTCAATCTGCGGGTCTCCGATCCGGCGGGCGCTGCTCCGATCTTTGGCTATTCGAACAATGGGGCGAACTTCGGCGGTATCTCGGGCTTCTGGGCACCCGACTGGTGGTCCAGCACGCCGGCGACGTACACGAGCGCCTATGTGTTGAATTACCCGGGGTTCCAGAATGACATCATCGGACTCGCCGGCGGTGCAGAGTCAGGACATCCGCTGTCGTCCTACGTCATCACCTTCTCCCAGCCCGTGAGCGACCCCGCCATGGCGATCATGTCGCTGGGCGCCGGTGGCAACCAGTCCGTGTATGACTTCGATCGCTCCTTCCAGATCGCCTCGCAGGGATCGGGGCGGTTCGGTGGCGGCGGATTCACCACGGGTCCTGGCGAGCAGTTGATCGGGCGCGAGGCGAACGGGACGATTCGCTTCCTCGGGTCCTACTCGACCTTCTCGTGGACGGTGCCGGACGGTGAGATCTGGCACGGCTTCACGATCGGCGTGCGCGGCTTGGCGGATGCCAATGCGGACACCGACCGCGACGGCGTGCCCGACGCGTCGGACAACTGCCCGGCGACCGCCAACGAAGATCAGGTCGATTCCGACGGTGATGGCATCGGCAACGCGTGCGATTCCGCCAACGACGGCAATGCGGACACCGATGGCGATGGGCTGACCAATGCAGAGGAAGTCAGCGGTGGCACGAGCCCGACGAATCCGGACACCGACGGCGATGGCGTGAACGACCGTCTGGACGGGTTCCCGCTCGATCCGACGCGCACGTCGCGGGACAACACCGCGCCGACGATCACCGCCGCCATCAGCGCCGGCACCCTCGGCGACAACGGCTGGTACACGGGTCCCGTGACCGTGCACTTCACCTGCGCCGACGAGCCCGGCGGTTCAGGCGTGACCAGCTGCCCCGCGGATCAGGTTCTCAGCGCGCAGGGGACGAACACGTCCACGGCGGGCACGGCAACTGATGCCGCCGGGAACGTGAGCGGCCCGAGCAACACCATCACGGTCAAGATCGACGGCGTGAAGCCGACGATCACCGCCGCCATCAGCGCCGGCACCCTCGGCGACAACGGCTGGTACACGGGTCCCGTGACCGTGCACTTCACCTGCGCCGACGGCGGTTCGGGTGTGGCCAGCTGCCCCGCCGATCAGGTCCTCAGCGCACAGGGAATGAACACGTCCACGGCCGGCACCGCGACCGACGCCGCCGGGAACGTGAGCGACCCGAGCAACACGATCACGGTCAAGATCGACGGCGTGAAGCCGACGATTTCCGCCGCGATCAGCGCGGGCACCCTCGGCAACAACGGCTGGTACACGAGCCCGGTGACGGTGCACTTCACGTGCAACGACGCCGGTGGGTCGGGTGTGGCGAACTGCCCGCCGGATCAGGTCCTCAGCGCGCAGGGGACGAACACGTCCACGGCCGGCACCGCGACTGATGCCGCCGGGAACGAGAGCAACCCGAGCAACACGATCACGGTCAAGATCGATGCGGTGAAGCCGGTGATCACGTTCAGCGGCAATGCGGGCGCGTACACGGTGGATCAGCGAGTGAGCATCACCTGCGCCGCCACGGATGCGATGTCCGGCATTGCCACGAGCACGTGCCCCGGCGCGTCCGGCGACGCGTACACGTTTGCCAACGGCGCGAACACGCTGAATGCGTCGGCGACGGACAACGCGGGCAACCTGCACACCGCGTCGACGACCTTCACGGTGTCGGTCACGAATGAAAGCCTGTGCGCCCTGGTCAAGCGGTTCGTGACCAATGCGGGGGTGGCGAACTCGTTCTGCGTGAAGCTGCCGCCGAAGGCGTATGACGCGTTCCGCAACGAGCTGCGCGCTCAGGGCGGCAAGAAGTTCCTGAGCGAGGCCCACGCGGCGATCCTGCTGCGCCTGGTGAACCTGCTCGGGTAGCGGAGCGGACGGAGAAGACGAGGCAGGGCCCCTGGCGACAGGGGCCCTGCTTCGTTTCATCCAGATGGCCGCCACGCGGCGACGGCCGCGGCGACGCGCCAGCGGTGCCGTGGCGCCCCGCTAGCGCTTCTCCCCCGTCAACCCGCGGTTCTTGAGCAGCGGCCCGATCTCCGGATCGCGCCCGCGGAACTGCCGGTAGATCACCGCCATGTCGCCGGTGCCGCCGCGCGAGAGAATCATGTCGCGGAAACGCTGGCCGTTGGCGCGCGTCAGGCCGCCGTTCTCCTCGAACCAGGCATACGCGTCGGAGTCAATCACCTCCGACCAGATGTACGCATAGTAGCCCGCTGAATACCCACCGCCCCAGATGTGCGAGAAGAAGTTGGTCTTGTAGCGCGGCGGCACCAGCGGAAGGTCCACGCCGTACTTCTTGAGCGCCTGCGCCTCGAACGCGTCGGCGTCCGTGGGGCGATCGGTGACCGTCAACGTGTGCCAGGCCATGTCGAGCAAGGCCGCCCCAAGGTACTCGGTGGTGGCAAAGCCCTGATCAAACGTCGTCGTGCGCCGGATCTTGTCGACGAGCGTCGCGGGCATCGGGGCGCCGGTCTGGTAGTGTCGCGCGTAGTTGGCAAAGACCTCGGGGTGCAACGCCCAGTGCTCGTTGAACTGCGACGGCACCTCGGTGAAGTCGCGCGGCATGTTGCCGGCGAGCCGCGGATACGGCGCGGCGTTCAGGAAGCTGCTCAGGGCATGGCCGAACTCGTGGAACATCGTCGTGACATTGTCCCACGTGATCAACGCCGGCTGGCCGTCCGCTGGCTTGGTGTAGTTGCAGTTGTTGATCACCACCGGGCGCGTGCCGAGCAGCGCCGAGCGGCTGACGAATCCACTCGACCACGCGCCGCCGTTCTTGTTGTCGCGCTTGAAGTAGTCGGCGTAAAAGAGGCCGAGTGACGTGTCGGCGTCGAACACCTCGAAGACCCGCACGTCGGGATGGTAGACGGGAATGTCCTGCCGCGGCTTAAAGCTGAGCCCATAGAGCTTCTGCGCCGCAAAGAACACGCCGTCGCGCAATACACGGTCCATCTCGAAGTACGGCTTGATCTGCTCCTCATCGAGCGCGTATTGGGCCACGCGCACCTGCTCGGCGTAGTACTGCCAGTCCCACGGTTGCAGCGTGAAGCCCCCGCCCTGCTTGTCCACGAGCGCCTGCATCGCGGCCGCCTCGCCGCGCGCCTTCGCCGCGGCCGGTGCGGCGAGCTGCGTCAGCAGCTTGAACACGTTCTCCGGCGTCTTGGCCATCTGTTCTTCGAGGTTGTACGCCGCGAACGAGGAATAGCCGAGGACCTGGGCGCGCTCGGGGCGCAGCTGGGCGAGGCGCAAGATGGCCGCGCGGGTGTCGTTGCTGTCTCCGCGCGCCGCGCGCAGCGTGGACGCCTCGAACAGGCGCTGGCGCAGGGCGCGGTTCTTGAGCGCCGACTGCGCCGGCTGCTGCGTGGTGTTCTGCAGCGGGAGGAGCCACTTGCCCGCGAGGCCGCGCGCTGCGGCGGCGCCGCCGGCCGCGGCCACCTCGCCTGCCGAGAGGCCGTCGAGTTGGGCGGCGTCATCCACCACCACGCCGCCGGCGCGCGTGGCGGCCATCAGCTTGCGGCCGAACTCGTTGGTCAGCATCGCCTGTTCGCGATTCAGCGCGCGCAGGCGATCCTTCTCCGCGGGCGAGAGGAGCGCGCCGGCGCGCACGAAGTCGCGGTAGTAGCGCTCGACCACGAGCCGCTGCAGCGAGTCGAGGCCGAGGCTCGATCGCCCATCGTAGAGCGCGCGAATGCGCAGGAAGAGCGAATCGTTGAGGTTGATCGCGTCGCGGTGCGCGGCGAGCTTGGGGGCGAGCGCGCGCTGGATGGCCTGCAGCGAGTCGTTCGTGTTCGACGACGTGAGCGCGCCGAAGACGCGCTGGACGCGGCCGAGCAGCTGGCCGGAGCGTTCCATCGGCAGGATGGTGTTCTCGAACGTCGGCGCGGCGGGGTTGCGGATGACCGCGGCCACTTCCGCGAGCTGTTGGCGCATCCCCTCTTCGATGGCCGGCTGGAAGTCGGCAATGCGGATGCGCGTGAAGTCCGGCGCCTGGTACTGCAGCGGACTTGGCGAGGCGAAGGGATTGGTGCTGGGCAGCTGCGCCGATCCGGCGCCGCCGCAGGTGAGCATGGCGAGCCCGAGCGGGATCGCGATCTGACGGAAGCTGAGCATGGGGAGACCCGGTGACCAGGAAGGGACCGGGGGGCCGTCACATTGAAGTCTACAGTCTTCGGCGTCACTGCAACAAGCGAGTGCGCATCCTTCCGTGCGCGTCGTGTGTTAGATTGCGTTCGTAATGCTCCGCCCCCTGCGCCGACATCGCCTCTTGCTCGGCCCGCTCTACGCGGGCGCGATGCTCGCGTTCCTCCTGCGCCTCGGGTGGTCGCACGACCGGGACTGCCCGCACCATGCCACGGCGCACGCCACGACACACGCGCCGGCGGCACACGGCGCGGCGTCTGCGGCGCAGGTCGTGCCCGCCGAGCATGCCGGCCACGCCGGCCACGCCGGCCACGCCGACACGAAACCGGGATCCAGCGAGCGCCCCACCGAGGGCGACTGCCAGTGCCTCGACCGCAGTTGCGCGACGGGCGGCTTGATTGTGGCGCTCAGCGCCGCGGCCGCGTCAGAGGACGCCACCGCCGACACAGTCGCCGATGAAACAGCGCGCGCCAGACGGGCCGACCCCGAGCGCGCAGGGGTCTACTCCAGTCACCTGCTGCCCTACCCGCACGCACCACCCGGCATCGACGTCTTGACGTGACCACGCGTGCCGTCCCGGTACGCTCGACAAGAACTCTCGATTGCTGGAGCCTCTCCCGATGCAAGCTGTCCTCGCGGGAGCACCCGTCGTGCGCCTTGGCGCGCTCGCGCTGTGCCTCCCTTTCGCCGCCGGTGCCCAGCGCGCGCCCGTCCGGGCCGTCGTGACCGACGCGCATACCCATTCCCCGCTAGCGGGCGTCGCCGTGATCGGCACGACGCGCACCGCTTTCTCCGACGCGCAGGGGCGCGTCTCCTTTGATGTCGACGCCGACACCGTCGTCATCACCCTGACGCGCTCCGGCTATCGCGCGCGCACGCTGCGCGCCGGCGCCATCGGCGCGGCCATCGCCCTGGAGGCTGAGCCGACGCTGCTCTCCACCGTCACCGTCAGCGCCGCCGCGCACAACACCCTCGCCGTCGGCACTGCGCTGCCCGTCGGCACGGTGTCGCGCACGCAACTTGAAACCAGCGCGGCGCCGGCGCTCGCCGATGCGCTGAAGGGCATCGAGGGTATCGCGGTGCAGCGCCCCGGCGCGTGGGGCGGCAAGGCCGTCGTGCGCGGACTGGGCGGCGAACGCGTGGCCGTGCTGATCGACGGCCAGCGCGTCAATCGCGCGTGCACCTTCGGGATGGATCAGGGACTCGCCACCGTCGACCCCGCCACCGTAGAGCGTGTCGAAGTGCTCAGCGGACCGGGCTCCACGCTTTACGGCTCCGGCAACGTGGGTGGCGTGATCAATGTCGTCACGCGCCGTTCGCCAACTGACCGGACGAGTGGCACGGAAGTCCGCGCCGCGACCTCCACCGCCGTCCCCGGCGCGACGCTCGGCGCGTCGTACTTCGCCCGCTCGCGTATCGCGGACTGGTCGCTCTCCGCCGATGGCGCGTCCTTCGGCGACTATGAGTCGCCGACAGGCACCGTGCGCGAGTCCGGCCTGCGCACGCTGTCCCTTGAGGGACGCCTGGGCTGGCAGCCCGCCGCCACGCAGCGCGTGTCGCTGCAGGGCACCGTGTACGAGGGGCGCGACATCGGCTATCCCGGCTCGTCCGGGGCCACCATTCCGCGCGAGAGTCGGCACGCCGGCGCGCTGGAGTGGGGCGCGCAGCTTTCGCGGGGCGTGCTCGACGCCGTTTCGGCGCGCCTGTTCGCCCAGCGCCTCGAGCATGACATGTCGGTGCGCATGCAGATGAAGATCAACAACATGCCCGTCACGCAGGTCACCGATGCACGGTCGCACTCGCTGACGTCCGGCGCGCGCGCCCAAGTGCGTGTGCTTCCGTCCGCCGCCGCGCATGTGGACCTTGGCGTCGAGGCGGTGGAATGGCGCGCCGAGGCGACCCGCGTCACGCAGCGCGTGGATGTGCCGAACGCGATGAGAACGGTGCTGCACACGTGGCCCGACGCACGCATTGTCGACGCCGGCGCCTTTGGCCAAGGCGAATGGCGCACGAGCCCCTGGCTGACGGTGACGGCGGGGGCGCGCGCCGATCGCATCACCAAGGACGCCGATGGGTGGGCGAGCGACGCGCTGTGGATCGGCACTGGGAACGTCGGAGTCGTCACGCGTCTCGGTGCCGGCGTGCAGGGACGGGCGAGCTACGGCGTGGGATACCGGGTCCCCGACCCCACGGAGTCCTTTGGCGTCGCGCTTCGTCCCGACGGGTATGTCTACCGCGGCACCCCTGACCTCCGCACGGAGACGGCCCGCAACCTCGAGGTCGGCGTGCTGTGGGATCGGTCGCTTGGCGCACGGGCGCTGTCGCTGTCGGCGACCGCGTATCAGAACAGCCTCTCCGACCTGATCGCGCCGGTACTCGCGCCGGGCGAGCTGATCAGCGGACGTCCGGTCCGCGTCTACGCCAATGTCTCGCGTGCGCGATTGCAGGGTGTGAGCGGCACGATGAGCCTCAGCACGCGCTCGCGCCAGCGACTCACGCTGACCGCGCAGCGCGTGATCGGCACCAACCGCGTGGATGATTCACCGCTCGCGATGGTGCCTCCCACGGAAGCGATGCTCACGGCGCATGCGGAACGCGCATGGCGCGGACGCCGCCCGTGGCTGGAGGGAGCGTGGCGGATGGTCGCCGGACAGGAGCGCATCGCGACGTCAGCCGGGGAGAAGATCACGCCCGGCTTCGGGACGCTCGATGTCCGCGGCGGCGTGTCGGTCGCGGGGTTCAAGGCCACCCTCGGGGTGGAAAACGTCTTCGACCGCGCCTTCCGGGAGCACGTCGATCCCGGCGTGATCCTCCGGCCTGGACGCAACGCGTTCGTGCGACTCGTGCGCACCTTTTAGTCCGGGACCACCGCAGCCCTCGGGCAACGGCGCGTCGGGGATGAAGATGCTGTACACGCCGCACAGGTCACCGACCTTGAAGTCGAAGGCGCGGTCCGCAGCGTAGCACCGTGCCACGAAGGCCGGACGCGTCGCGTGCAGCCCGTGGCAGAGCAGGGTCGCCTCGCGTACCACGATGCGACGCAGGTATCGCGTGCCGCGCGCGCCATCAACAACGGTGTGCCGCGGCACCGCCTGCCGCACCGGGTCGCGCGCGATCTAATCGAGAACGCGCGCCGCCGAGACGAAGGCGACCCCGCGTCCGCAACGCCCGCTGCGCCAGTTGTCACCCGACATCGTGTTGCGACATCGGCCGACCAGCGTGTCGGAATCTCTACTGAAAATCGTTGAAAAGTTTGCGTTCCCGCTCGGCGCGTCTTAGAGATGGGCCCACGGGGGGATCTCCCCATGACATCGACTGGGCACAACTCGCCTGGCGACGTCGCCACCACAGTCTGTCCGTTCTGCGGCACTGGCTGTGGCTTGTTGCTTGACGACGGCGCTGCCTTTCCGTTAGTCAACCACTCCATCGCGCGCGCGGCGCTCTGCCTGCGCGGTTGGAGCAGTGGGGAGGTATTGCACTCCCCCGCGCGCCTGCGCTACGCGCGGGCCCGTGATCGCGGGGGCACGCTGGTGCCCGTCGCCGCCCCTGACGTGCTGCGCGATGCGGCTGATGCGCTGCGGCAGATCATCGACCGCCACGGTGGGGCGAGCATCGGCATTCTCGGTTCGGCGCGCATCACCTGCGAGGAGCAGGCGCTGCTCCGTCGGCTCGCGGCCACGATCGGCACGCCGCACCTCGACTCGCTGCAGCGCCACGGCTGCCACTCGGCCGACGTGGCGGGACTGGCCACGCTCGACGTGGCCTCGCGCGTCCTCGTCACCGGCGTGGACGTGATGGAGCGGCATCCACAGGTCGGGCGGCGGGTGCGCGAGGCGGCGCTGCGCGGCGCTCGGGTGCGTTTCGTCGCGAGCCGCCATGTGCGGGCCGAGGGACTCACTGTCACCACCTGCCTGCCCGGTCAGGAGGTCGCCAGCGCGACGCTGGTGGCCGACCACGACCTCGTACTCTGGGCGGCTGATCTCGCCCTGCAGGGGCTCGGGGGACCGGCCATTCGGCAGTTGGCGCCGTTCCGCGCGGAGTACCTGCGCGATTACGTCAATCAACTGGGACTGCTTGGCGCCGGCGTACACCCGCAGGGCGGCGGCGCGTCAGCCTTTGAGATGCTGCACCTCGCGGCGCGTGGAGAACTGAAGGCGCTGATCATCTTTGCGGATGACCCCTTCGAGTTCTTCCCCGCCCTCGCGGCGCGCGCGTTCGCCGCCGCGGAGCTGGTGCTGGTCGTTGACGCGCTGGAGACGCGCAGCGTCCTCGAGGCGGGACTCGTGCTGCCCGGCGCCCTGCTCGCCGAGAAGACGGGCACGATCGAGAGCGGCGGACCGCAGGGCTCGCAACGTCTCGAGCCGGTGCAGCCGCCTGTGGGCGGACTCACCGAGGGCGAGGTAGCCGAGCGGCTCATCCAACTGCTCGGCCGCGAGGAGGATCGCGCGCCAGCACACTTCACGCGCGGGGCCGACGCCGCGGCGGCCGACGCACCGTCGTCGAACTACCCACACATCGCCACGCTCGATGTCGGCACCTTGTGGGAGAATCACGCGCTGGCGAAGGCGACCGTCACGGCGCGCCGCGAGTTGCTCGCCGGCGTGACCGACTACCCCGACGGCTATGTGGCGATGGCGCCCGCCGACGCGCGCGCGCTGGGCCTTCGGGCGTGGGCGCCGGCTCGCATCGAGAGCGAGGCCGGCGCGGTGACGCTCACCGCGCGTTTGGATCCCCGCGTGCTCGAGGGGACGGTGGCCCTGCCGATGCGCCTATGGGAAAGCGCCGGCAGCGCCCTCGACGCGCTCGCGCTCGATCCGTGCCTGCGCATTCCCATCTTCCGGCCGCGCGCCGTGCGGCTCAGCCCCGGCTAGGAGCGCCCATGGCCATCACCCGGTGGTGGATTGTCCATCCGGACTTCGAGCGCATTCTCAATGACCTCGCGCGCGATGCGATGCTGGTGGCGCCGGTGCGCACGCACGGCGAGGTGGTGTTCCAGCACGTGACCGACACCGCGCGCATCTGCCGCGACTACGTCAACGCGCTGGTGCCGCCCAAGCGCTGGCTGCTTCCCTCGGTCGAGCGCCTCATGCGCTTCCGCGTGCGGGACGGCGCGCGCGAAGCTGATGCCGGTCATGCCCGAAGCCGCGCGAACGGCCCAGACCAAGATCGTCGACGTGATGGACGGCATGGCGTTCGTCGAAGTGACCATGCCGAACGTCTACTTCGTCCTGCAGCTCGCCTCGCTCGACGGCGAATGGAAGGTGCTGAACATCCTGACGAAGCGGATCATGCCGGGGCGGTGAGCGCCCTCGCTCAACTGGCGGCGGATGCCGCCAGTTGAGCCGGAAGTCTGGCACAGCTGCTAGTCCCGCACCCCCGCCTCCAGCAGCGTAAGCGTCCTCGCCCCGGCGTCCATCCGGGCCACGACGCCGTACGGCAACGTCACCTGATCGCGCACGTGCCCCACTGCGAGGTTGCGCAAGACGGGCACCTTGAGCGGCAGCAGGTGATCGGCGAAGACGTCGCGCATTGACAGGCTGCGGCTGGCCGGGGTGTTGCGCCTCTCAGTGCCCGTGAAGATCCCCAGCGCCACGCCCGCGGCGTCGGTCAGCTTCCCCGCGGCGGTCATCTGCGCGAGCAGGCGATCCACCTTGAACGGCTCTTCGTCCACGTCTTCAATGAAGACGATCCGCCCGCGCGTCTCGACTTCATACGGTGTGCCCAAGCTCGACGTCAGCAGACTGAGCGTACCACCGGTCAACCGTCCCTGCGCAACGCCACGCCGCAGCGTCAACGGGCGGCGGCCCGGTGAAGACGGGACGCGCCCCACCGGCACCGCCGACATCAACGTCCGCTCAAGGGAACGGGCGGAGAACGCGCTCAGCCCAAGCGACGAACACGGCATCGGCCCCCAGAACGACACGAGGCCCACGCGCTGCAGGGCGAGATGCAGGACCGTGATGTCGGAGAAGCCGACGAGGGGCTTCGGGTGGCGCCGAGCGAGCTCGGGATCAAACGCCGGCAACAGCCGCGCCACACCATAGCCGCCGCGCGCGCAGAAGATCGCCTTGATGTCCGGGTCGCGAAACGCCGACTCGAGGTCTTGCAGACGCTCCCGATCGGTCCCCGCCAGGTAGCCGTGCTCCGCCAGCGCGTGCCGCCCTGGCCTCACCCTCAGCCCAAGCTGTTCCAGCCGCGCGCGGCCCTGCGCGAGCACGCGCGCGCTCTTCACCGGTGACGCCGGGGCGATCAGCGCCACCTGGTCCCCGATGGAGAGGTGGCGCGGAACGAGATGCTTACCCATGATGCCTCAGAACAGGAGGCGGACGATCACGAAGGCGGCGACGATTCCCGACAGGTCGGTGATCAGGCTGCCGGCGAGTGTGTACCGCGTCTTGCGAACCGAAATGGCGCCAAAGTACACCGCCATGATGTAGAAGGTCGTCTCCGTACTCCCCTGAATCACGCTGACCAGCCGGCCGATGAAGGAGTCCGGGCCGTGGAGCTTGAAGATCTCCGAACTCATCGCAAAGGCCGCCGATCCCGAGAGCGAGCGCATCAGCGACGATGGCAGCGCCTCGGGCGGGAAGCCCGCCCACGACACGACGGGGCGCAGCGCCCAGACCAAGCCGTCCATCGCGCCGCTCGCACGGAACATGCCGATGGCGACCAGAATGGCGACGAGGTACGGCATGATGCGAATGCCGATGGTGAACCCTTCCTTGGCGCCTTCGATGAAGCTCTCGTACACGCGCACCCGCTTCACGGCGTACGCGTAGAGCGGGACGACGAGGATCAGCAGCGGCACGATCCAGTTGGACGCGCTGTTCGCCAGTTCCCTCATGCGGCACCTCCGCGCGCGCGCAGCGCGTACCACCGGGCGAACGTCCGCGAGACCACGATGGCGACGACCATCGCCACGACCGTGGCGAATATCGTCGCGACGATCGTCTCGGACGGGTTCTTCGACCCCGCCGCCGCTCGAAGACTGATGACCATCACCGGGATGAGCTGCAGCGAGCTGGAGTGCAGCGTGACGAACATGCACATCGCGTCCGTCGCGGTGTCCTTGTCCGGGTTCAGCTTCTGCAGCTCCTCCATCGCCTTGATCCCGAACGGCGTCGCCGCGTCGCCGAGGCCGAGGAAGTTGGCGCCGAAGTTCATGGCCATCGCGCCGAGCGCCGGGTGATCACGCGGCACGTCGGGGAAGAGGAAGCGGAAGATCGGGCGCAGGGCGCGGGCGAAGACGGTCACCAGGCCGGCGTCGTCCGCGACCCGCATCAGGCCGAGGAAGAGCGTCATGCCGCCGACCAGGCCGATGGCGAGCTCGATGGCCGTGGCGGCCGAGCTGAACATCGCGTTGGAGACGTCGGCCATGCGCCCCGTGACCGCGCCGCCGATGACCGCCGCACCAATGAGCAGGAGCCAGACAATATTCATATCGAGGAGTCCTCCGGGACGCGTAGAACGTAACCTCGGAGGGCGCGGTGGCAATCGCGCGGACGGCTCAAAGGCGAAACCCCGCACCGGCACCAAGCCGTTGCGGGGTCTGCGTTTCCATCGAAATGGGCCATCGAGGAGTTGAACCTCGGACCTCACGCTTATCAGGCGTGCGCTCTAACCACCTGAGCTAATGGCCCAGAACCTTTAAATATCGATACTTCCGGACGCAGGGTCAACCGGGGCCTAACTCCAATGTGGGAAAGCAGTTCCCCACCCCCTGCACCCCACCCTGCCCGTTCCCCTGCACCCCACTGTGCCCGTTCCCGTGCCCCAGTGGACTACCCGTCGAATCCTTTCCCCCGCGGCTCCTCCTCCTCGTCGAGATTGTCATACTCGTCGTCGAGGTCGATGAGATCGTCGTCCAGCTCCTCGATCTCGTCGTCGTCCAGCAGCCCGTCGTCGTCGAGGTCGAGGTCGTCGTCCAACCCCTCGTCATCCTCGTCGAACTCGCCGTCCTCGTCGGTCTCCTCGTCCTCGTCCTCGAACTCGTCGTCCTCGTCGAGGTCCTCGTCAAAGCGCTCTGCGTCGTCCTCGGCCTTCGCCTGCAGGTCGAGGAGGGTCTTGAGATCCGCGTCGAGTGCCGTGCTCATTGCAGACGACGCCAACTTGCCCGACATGATGCTGCGCTCCCTGTGCCGCTGAGGGTGGGTTAGGACGAGGCGCGCTCGCGTTTCGCCTCGCGTGAGGTCCGCTTGCGGTCGGAGGCGAGGAGCATCCGCTTCCGCAGACGAATCGACGTCGGGGTCACCTCGATCAACTCGTCGTCTTCGATATACTCCAGCGCACCTTCCAGCGTCAACACCCGCGGCGGCTCCAGGTTGATGGCGTCGTCCGCCGACTTGGACCGCATGTTCGTCAGCTTCTTCTCCTTGGTCGGGTTGACGTCCATGTCCCCGGGGCGGGAGTTCTCCCCCACCACCATCCCCTCGTAGACGTCGTCGCCCGGCGCGACGAACAGCGTCGACCGGTCCTGCAGGTTCCCCAGCGCGAACGCCACGATGGTCCCGTGCTCCATCGAGATGAGCACGCCGCGGCTCCGCCCGGAGAGCGCCCCCACCCACGGCCCGTACTCGAGGAAGCGGTGGTGCATGATCCCCGTGCCGCGCGTGTCGGTAAGGAACTCGCTGCGGAAGCCGAACAGTCCGCGCGCCGGGATCTTGTACAGCAGGCGCACCAGCCCCTGCCCGGGGTTCTTCATCTCCAGCATCTCGGCCTTGCGCGGCCCGAGCTTCTCGATGACGGTCCCCATGAACTCGTCGGGGACGTCAATGGCCAGCTCCTCGTACGGCTCGAGGCGCTCGCCGTTGGGGCCAAAGTGCGTGATCACGCGCGGCCGCGACACCTGGAACTCGTACCCCTCGCGCCGCATCGTCTCCATCAGGATGGAAAGGTGCAGCTCGCCGCGCCCGCTCACCGTCCACGTATCGGTGCTCTCGGTCTCCTCCACGCGCAGCGCGACGTTGCGCTCAAGCTCCTTCTCCAGCCGCTCCTTGATCTGCCGCGACGTGACGTACTTGCCGTCGCGCCCGGCGAACGGGGAATTGTTGACGAGGAAGTCCACCGAGATCGTGGGCTCCTCGACGGCGATCCCCTCCAGCCGATCGGGATGCTCAGGGTCGGTGATGGTCAGGCCGATCTCCACCCCCTCCAGCCCGGCCAGCGCGACGATCTCGCCGGCCGACGCCTGCTCCATCTCCACCCGCTCGAGCCCCTCAAAGCCATAGAGCTTGGTGACTCGCCCCGGGATGGGCTTCCGCTCGTGGTCCACGGCCAGCAGGTGCACCGTATCGCCCACGTGCACCGTGCCGCGCTCGATGCGCCCGATGGCCATGCGGCCGAGGTAGTTCGAGTAGTCGATCGTGGAAATGAGCATCTGGAACGCGCCGGCCGCATCGTGCGGAGGCGCGGGCACGTGCTTCACGATCGTCTCGAAG
The DNA here is from genome assembly GCA_016871855.1 of Gemmatimonadota bacterium. Lineage (GTDB taxonomy): Bacteria > Gemmatimonadota > Gemmatimonadetes > Gemmatimonadales > Gemmatimonadaceae > PNKL01. The sequence continues at coordinate 9,664 of VHBQ01000039.1, read as the reverse complement.
AGCGGCACGAAGTTCTTCGCCGGCTCGGCCATGTCCATCGTGGACGTCCCTTCGCGCGCCGACGCGTAGATGAACGGCGCGTCCAGCTGGTCGTCGCTCGCCTCGAGTTCGATGAGGAGGTCGAGGACCTCCTCGTGCACGCGCATCGGGTCGGCCCCGGGGCGGTCGATCTTGTTGATGCAGACGATCACCTTGCGGCCGAGGGCCAGCGCCTTGCGCAGCACGAAGCGCGTCTGGGGCATCGGGCCGTCAAAGGCGTCCACGACGAGCAGGACGCCGTCCACCATGCGCAGGATGCGCTCGACCTCGCCGCCGAAGTCCGCGTGCCCCGGCGTGTCAACGATGTTGACCTTGGTGTCCTTCCAGTGGATGGACGTGTTCTTGGCGAGGATCGTGATGCCCCGCTCGCGCTCGAGCGGGTTGGAGTCCATCACCCGCTCGGCGACGACCTGATTCTCGCGGAACGCCCCGGACTGCCGGAGCATCTTGTCCACGAGCGTCGTCTTGCCGTGGTCGACGTGGGCGATGATGGCGATGTTGCGGATTTCCATAGCCTTGAAAGATAGCGACTTGGAGGCCGGAAATCACAGGTCGCCCCCGTGGTTCGGCTACCGCTTTGCACCCCCCATTCCCGGCCGCGCCGCGCCCCCGGCGCCGCCCGGCCCGGCGCCCGGCGCGCCGCCGGCCGCCGTCTTATCCTCGCTCTCAGCGAACGACGTGTCGTGCCCCTTCGCCTTGAGCGACGCGACAAACGACGCCTTCTCCACCGACTTCATCCACGCCTCCTTGGGCTCGACGAGCTTCTGCTCGACGAGATCCAGCAGCGTGTCGTTCATCGTCTGCATGCCGAGCCGCTTGGACGTCTGCATGATGGACGGGATCTGGAACGTCTTGCCTTCGCGGATGAGGTTGGAGATTGCGTTGTTGACGAGCAGGATCTCGCGCGCGGCCACGCGCCCGCCGCCGATCTTCTTGCAGAGCACCTGCGAGACGACGCCCTTCAGCGACTCGGAGAGCATCGTGCGCACCTGCTCCTGGCGGTCGGCCGGGAACTGGTCGATGAGGCGGTCGATCGTGCTGGCCGCCGTGGTCGTGTGCAGCGTGCCGAAGACGAGGTGCCCCGTCTCGGCGGTCTCGATGGCAATGGCGACGGTCTCGAGGTCGCGCAGCTCGCCCACCAGGATGATGTCCGGATCCTCGCGCAACGCGGCGCGCAGCGCGCTCTTGAACGAGTCGGTGTGCACGCCCACCTGCCGCTGGGTCACGATGCAGCTCTTGTTCTCGTGCACGAACTCGATGGGGTCCTCGATCGTGATGACGTGGTCCGACCGCGACCGGTTCACGAGGTCGACGAGCGCGCACAGCGTCGTGGACTTGCCCGAGCCCGTGGGGCCGGTGACGAGGACGAGCCCCTTGGTGAGATAGCAGAGCTTCTGCACCTCGGGGGTCACGCCGAGCTGGTCGGCGGTGACGATGTTGCTGGGAATGACGCGGAAGACGGCGGCGATCCCCTTGCGGTCCTTCAGGACGTTGGCGCGGAAGCGCGCGACGCCCTCGATCTCGTACGCGAAGTCGGTATCGTTGTGCTCAGCGAACTCCTTCAGGTTGCGATCGGGCATGATGGACTGGAGCAGCGCGGTGAGCGCCGCGTCGGTCATCTTCTCGCCCTCGAGGCGCTCCATCTCGCCGCTCTTGCGGATGATGGGGGGCTCGGTGACGCGCAGGTGCAGGTCGGAGCCCGCGCGGTCCACGAGAATCCGCAGGAGGCGCTCCATCTCCATCCTGGCCTTGGCCGGGTCGCTGATGGCGGCGCTCGCCGGGACCGGCGCAGGGGCCGGGCCGCTCGACACGACGCCGGTCTCGAGATCCACGGCGCGGAACATCCCGGTGCGCCGTTCGAACTCGCCCTTGTCGTCCACGGTGAGCTGGCAGTGCCACTTGTTGGACTGCAGCATCGCGCGGACGAGGAAGACGCCCTCGGCGTTCGTGTACTGGAACTTGACCGGGGCCTTCTGGTCCAGGTTGGCTGCGGCTTGCGGCGGCGCGATTTCCTTCAGCAGCCCCACCACCTGCGGTCCGTTGAGCGCCTTGGTGACCGGCGTGTCGTTCCCCTCGAGCTTGAGGGTCGAGGGCTGGTCTTCGTCCAGGTAGAGCGCCTCGGCGCTCTTCTGGATCATCACGGAGAGCAGCTTGTCGAGTTGGGCCATGGTGAGAACCGATTAGGAAGAGGAGTTCGGATCTGGATAAGGAGTCGCGATGCGGATTATCGATTAGGGATGCAGTCTGCCAATTCCTGCCCTTCAATCTGCACCGTCACGTGGTGGATGCCGAACCGGGCCATCGCCGCGCGCACCTGTTCGAGGGCGGCGGGGTGGTCGGCGGGGGCGGGGACCACGACGTGGGCGCTCATCGCCACCATGCCGCTCGTCACCGTCCAGACGTGCAGGTCGTGCACCGAGCAGACGCCGGGGACGCCGGCGATGGCCGCGCGCACGGCGTCGAGCGAGATGTGCGGCGGCACGGCTTCGAGGAGGACGTCCACCGACTCGCGCACCAGCGCCCACGCGCCGCGCACGATGAGCAGGGTCATGACCATCGAGGCGATGGGGTCGGCGATCGTCCACCCCTGATATCGGACGGCGAGGGCCGCGATGATTGCGGCGACCGAACCGAGCAGGTCGCTGAGCACGTGGAGGTAGGCGCCGCGCACATTGAGCGACCCGGACGCGCCCTCGTGCAGCAGCCGCGCGGCGATGATGTTCACCACGAGCCCGCCCGACGCGACCACGAGCATGAGCCCGCTCTGGATCGGTTCCGGGTGCCGCAGCCGCCCGATGGCCTCCCACACGATCCCGGCGCTGACGACGAGCAGGATCGCGCCATTCAGGAAGGCGGCGAGGATCTCCCACCGCAGGTAGCCGAACGTCTTGCTCGGTGTCCCGGGCTGGCGCGAGAACCAGGCGACGAAGAGTGAGAGCGCCAGCGCGCCGACGTCGGTGAGCATGTGCCCGGCGTCGGCCAGCAGGGCGAGCGAGTTGGCGAGCCACCCGCCGATGACTTCGGCGAAGAAGAACGCCAAGGTCAGGGCGAGCGCCCACTTCAGCCCCGTCGTTCCTGACGCGTGCGCGTGCGTGCTGCCGTCGGCATGGGTATGGACGCGCCCGCCGCCGCCCGCCGGGCCGTTGGCCAGGGGGGCGCAGTCAGGGCTGGGGCGCGCCCTCACGGGCGGCCCCGATGCTGGCGATGGGCGCCACGCGTCCGGTACGTTTCACGCATGCTTGGGCACTTCGGTCTGATCGTCCTGCTCCTGGTCGTCAACGGGTTCTTCGTGGCCGCCGAGTTCTCGATGGTGCGCTCGCGGCGCACGCGCCTCCAGGCCATGGTGCGGGCCGGTGACACGATTGCGCGGTTCGCCGTGCACGCCACCGACAATCTGGCGCGCGTGCTGTCGGCGAGCCAGTTGGGGGTGACGAGCACGTCGCTTGGGCTCGGGTGGGCGGCAGAAGAGACCATCGGCACCGCGTTCGAGGGGTGGTTCGCCTCGCTGCCCCTGGCGCTCGAGGCCGGGCTGCGGGTGAGCCTGGCGGCGGCGGTCTCGCTGATCGCGGTCACCTACCTCCACGTGGTGTTCGGGGAGCTGACGCCGCGGGCGATGGCGCTGCAGCGCCCGGAGACGTGGGCCAAGTGGCTGGCGCCGCCGCTGCTGGCGTGGGCATGGGTGATGCGCCCGTTCACCGCCCTGCTGAACGCCTCGGCGGCGGCGGTGGTGCGGCCCTTCGGGATCCGGCTCGAGGTCACTCGCGACAGCGTGCACTCGCCGGAGGAACTGAAGGTCATCGTCGAGCAGAGCAAGCGCGAGGGGGAGATCGAGCAGCAGGACGCGGACCTGATTGACGCGGTCTTCGAGTTCTCCGAGAAGAACGCGCTCGAGGTGATGACGCCGCGCACGGCGATCGTGGCCATTGACGCCGAGTCGTCGCTCGACGAGGCGCTGGCGACGGTGGACGAGGCGCGGTTCACGCGATACCCCGTATACGACGGGTCGCTGGACAACATCATCGGGATGGTGCACGCCAAGGACCTGCTGGGGGTGCTGCGGCATCGCCCGGCCACCTTCTCCGTGGCGAGCATCATGCGCGAGGTGCACGCCGTGCCGGGGACGCGCGAGGTGGAGGAAGTGCTCGCCGACTTCAAGCGGCTCAAGGAGCACCTCGCCATCGTGCTCGACGAGTACGGCGGCACGGCGGGGCTCGTCACGATGGAAGACCTGCTCGAAGAGCTCGTCGGTGAGATCCTCGACGAGCACGATGAGGGGCTTGCGACGCCGCAGCGCGCGGCGAGCGGCGAGCTGCTCATTCCCGGGCAGGCGGAGATCGGCGACGTCAACGAGCAGCACGGGCTGGCCGTCCCGGACGAGGATTACACGACGGTCGGCGGCTACGTCTTCGGGCTGATCGGCCGTCTGCCGGCCGTGGGCGACGTGGTGCACGGCGGCGGCGCCGCCTGGACCGTGCGCGAGATGGACGGGCGGCGGATTGCGGTGCTCGAAATGAAGAAGGAGTGAGGGGGACGAGAACTACAACTGCTTCACCACGGAGATCACGGAGAACACGGAGAACTGCAACTGCTTGAAGGAACAGCGAGCGCCACGCAGATGTCCGCGTGGCGCATGGTCGTTACCCCCAGTATTTGCCGTTCTCCGTGTTCTCCGTGGTGAAGGCCGTTGTAGTCCTCCGTGCCCTCCGTGATCTCCGTGGTGAAGGCCGTTGCAGTTCCCGTCCCCCTCACCCCCGCGCGAGCCGCGCCGCCAGCAGGATGGCCTCGATCATCGAGGACGGATCAGCCTTCCCCTGCCCGGCGATGTCGAGCGCGGTGCCGTGGTCGGGTGAGGTGCGCGGGAACGGCAGGCCCAGTGTCACGTTCACGGCGGCGCCGAACGATGCGACCTTGATCGCCGTCATCCCGACGTCATGGTACGGCGCGATGACCGCATCGAACTCCCCGCGCATCGCGCGCACGAAGACGGTGTCCGCCGGGTAGGGGCCGAGCAGGGCGCTGGCGCGCGCGGCGGGGGCGAGCAGCTCGTCATCCTCGCGCCCGAAGCGCCCGCCGTCGCCGGCGTGCGGGTTGAGCGCGCAGAGCGCGATGCGCGGCTCAGCGATGCCGAAGGCTGAGCGCAGCCCATCGCGCGTGAGGCGCGCGGCCCGCGCGACCACGTCCGACGTCAGGAGGGCGGGCACGTCGCGCAGCGGCACGTGCGTCGTGGCCAGCACCACGCGCAGGCGGTCGCTCGCCAGCATCATCGCCACGTCACGCCCGGTGAGCGCGGCCAGCATCTCCGTGTGGCCCGGATAGTCGTAGCCGCCGGCAAGCAGGGCGTGCTTGTCGATAGGCGCCGTGACCATCCCCTGGGTCTCACCCGCCTGGCACATCGCCACCGCGCGCGCGATCGCCTTGCCGGCGAGACGTCCGGCGTTGGCGTCGCTCTGCCGAGGGTGCCATTCGCCGATTGATTCGTCCGCCGGGCATTCGAGCCCCGTCGGCCCAATCACCACCCAAGAACAGGCGCCCGCCACCCGAGGGTCGGCGAGCGCCTTGCGCACGATCTCTGCGCCAATGCCGCGGGGGTCACCCAGCGTGATCGCGAGTTTCGGCGTCGTCACATGCGGACGGAGACGTACATCTCCTTGCGCAGCGCGTCGAGGATGCGGCGCGCCGACTTCTCCTGCACGAGCTGGGAACGGATGCGCTCGCGGACGTCGGACAGTCGCAGTTCGCCCTCGGACTCCGACGACGTGAGTTGCACCACCACGGCCTTGCTCAGGCCGTTCTGCGGATTCGGGATCAGGAACGGGCCGGCAAACGCGCCCGCGTCCGCCCCCTTCAGAGCCTCCCGGTACTCTGGCGGCAGGGAGTCCCGCGGCACCGGGTCGGCCATGAGCCGGAGCTCCGCCTCGTCGTGGTGCTTGGTGACGAGCGAATCGTACGAGGCGCCCTTCCGCCAGGCCGCCAGCACCGAGTCCGCCTCAAGGCGAGCCCGGGTGACGTCACTGGAATCCATGCTCCAGCGCAGGAGGATGTGACGCGCCTTCACCTCTGCCGGACGAATGCGATCGACGCGGATGATGTGCGCACCAAAGACCGTCTCCACCGTCGGGCTGACGATGTTGGGGGCGAGGGCGAACATCATCTGGTCGAACGCGGGAACCATCATCCCTCGGCGCGCCCAGCCAAGGTCGCCGCCGAGTTCGCGGGAGCCGGGGTCCTGCGACTCGCGCTTGGCCACCACCTCAAAGTCGGTGCCGCCTTCGATCTCCTTGCGCAGCGAATCCAGCTTGGCCAGCGTCGCCTTCTTGCTCGCCTCGGTCGGCCGTGGGCTCACGATGATCTGGCGAAACGTGACCGTGGCCGGACGCTTGGGAAGCCGTCCCTTGGCCTGCGCAAACGCCTCGGTGATCTCGGCCTCCGACACCGCAACCGACGGCCACCGGCCTTTCGCCTTCAGCGAGTCGACCGCCCGCTGCTGGAACAGGTCGCGCTTGGCGCGCTCCACGCGCGTGCGGCGCAGCTCGTCCACGGTGCCGAAGCCCTCCTGCTTCAAGACGTCGCGATACTCCTGCTCCGTCTTGAACTGGTCGCGGATCTTCTTCATGTCACCCTCGACCTGCGCCAGCACCTCGGCGTCGGTCACTTCGATCTTGTACTGCTTCGCCGTCGCGATCAGCACTTCCTGATCCACCAGGTCGCTGATGATGCCGCGCGCGAAGGTGACGAAGCCCGCGGAATCCTGCGGGATCTGCGCCCCCTGCTGCCGCTGGAAGTTCATGAGCTCCTGCACCTCGCTCCACATGATGGGCTTGGCGCCGACGACCGCGACGATCCGGTCGACGGGGAGTTCACGTGGCGGCGCGCCGCCCCCCTGACCCGCGAGGGGGACGGCGGTGGCGACGCAAAGCCACGCGGTGCGGAGCAGTGTGCGCATGGTCACCTACGGCTTCTTCTCCGGCGCCGGCGGCGCCTTGGCAGGCTCGCCACCGGGCATCGGCACCGCCGACGCGGGCTGCTGCGCGGCGCGGGTGGAGTCAGCCACCTGACGGATCTTCGCGGCGCGCTCAAGCGCGCGCTCGATCCCGGCGGCGACCACGCGCGACTCGTACTTGGCGCGGAGGGCCGCAGTGACCGGCTCGGGCACGTTCACGAACTGCGCCTGCTCGGCGAGCAGGAGGTCGAAGTAGGCGTCGATGCGCGACGCGGCGAGCCGCTCCCGTTCGGCCGTGGTCTTGGCCGAGTCCTTCAGGAAGAACGGCGAGACGCGCAACTCGGACATCGCGCCGGCCACCTGCCCGTAGAACTGGTTGCGGATGTTGGCCAGCGCGGCCGTGTCGGGCCCGATCTTGGCGCTGTCCGCCGCGCGCAGCACGAGCTCGTTCCGCGCGATCTGCTTGAGGAAGTAGGGAATGGCCGTGTCGGGCGCCTGGGCGATCTGCTCGCGAATGCGGGCCTGCGGCGGCATCGCCGCCATCCACTGCACGAGGCGGGCGGCGGAGAGGCTGCCTCCCTTCCACGTGACCAGTGTCGCCTTGTCGTCGCGATGCGCGTCCACGTCCTGCGCGACGTCCTTCACGAGCTTGGCCGCGCCGGACTTGACCGACACGTCCGCCGCCTTCTCCATGCCGGTCATGTAGAGGCTCTCAGCCCGCTGCACGGCGATCTGCGCGTACGCTTGCGCGAACTCCCTGGCCACCTCGTCATAGCTCTGGCGCTTGATGAGGTGGAAGCCGAACTGCGTCTCGACGATGCCCGAGACCTCGCCGGGCTTGAGCGCCTTGATTGCGTTCTCGAACTCCGGCACCATCGCCCCCGGCGGGAAGACGCCGAGCGCGCCGCCATTGGCCTTGGAGCCATCCTGCGACTTCGCCTTGGCGACGTCGGCGAAGTTCGCCGCCGTGACCGTGCGGCGGATCTTCTCGAGTTCCGCGCGCACCGAGTCACGCGATGCCTGGGACATCCCCTCGCGCGGCGACATCAGCAGGATGTGCCGGGCCGCGAACATGTCGCCGGCGGCGTAGCGCGCCGGGAGCGCGGCGGAGTCCACCCGGTTCCAGTCCTTCGACACCTTCTCGTAGAAGGCCCGCGACTTCTCCTGCGCGATCATGGACCACATCGCCGCGTCCGCCGCCTTCTCGTCGCGCAGCGAGTCGTCGCGCGCCGCCGCATAGCCGAGCAGCTGGTAGGAGATCCAGATGTCGGCGACGGCGTTGGCGACGTCCTTGCGCAGGGGCACCTTGGCGTTGCCCAGCAGGTCGGCGAGCCGCGTGACCGAGAGCTCCTGCGTGCCGGCGCGGGCGACCACGTCCACGTGGGCCGTGAGCGCCTCCTTGAACCCGTCGCAGGCGGCGATGCCGAGCGTGGCAGCCAGGGAGGTGGCGAGAATTACGTTGCGCTTCATCGAGAGAGGGGAAGGCGGGCGTCGCCGGGCCGCGCGGCATGAGGCCGGCGGTCGGCGGTCCCGATGGTGAGGTGTTACTTCGAGTCAGGCGTAATTGTTCGCAGCGCGCGCACCAGCCCTTCCAGCATCGGGGCGGCCCCCAGGCGCGTCAGCTTCAGCGACAAGGGCTGCACCCGCCGGACATCCACCTGGAACTGGACGTCCCGGAAGGCGGCGGCCAGGGGCTTCATGCGCGGCAGCGCATCGGGACGGAAGTTAACACGGGCCTCCCCGCCGCGCACCAGCACACCCTCAATTCCGAGCACCCCGCCGACCAGGCGCAGGCTCACCGAGGCCACGTACGCCTCGGCCGGCGGCGGGAGCGCCCCGAACCGATCGCGGATCTCGGCCCGGATGGCCTCGATGGCCTCGACGCTCGGCGCCGCCGAGAGCCGCCGATACAGGTCGAGCTTCGCGTCGGCAGAGGCGATGAAGTCATCGGGGAGGAAGCACGGCAGGTCCATTGCGACGTCGGCCGGCGCCGGGGGCGGCGCGTCCGCGCCGCGCTGGACGCGCTGGACCGTCTCCTCGAGCATCCGCAGATACAGGTCGAACCCCACCGCGTGCACGAATCCGGACTGCTCCGGGCCGAGCAGGTTCCCCGCTCCGCGCAGTTCCAGGTCTTTGAGCGCCACGTGGTACCCGGCCCCGAGCTCGGTGTGATGCTCAAGCACCTTGAGCCGGCGCTCCGCGTCGAGGTCCACCTGCGTGTCGGGGACCAGCAGGTAGCAGTAGGCCCGGCGGTGCGAGCGTCCCACGCGCCCGCGCAGCTGGTAGAGCTGGGCGAGGCCGAGCCGGTCGGCCCGGCTCACGAACATCGTGTTCGCATTCGGCACGTCGAGCCCGCTCTCCACGATCAGCGTGCTCACCAGCACGTCCACCTCGCCCCGGACGAAGCGGGCCATCACCTGCTCGAGGTCGCGCTCGCGCATCTGGCCATGCCCCACAGCGATGCGGGCGCGCGGCACGATGCGCCGCAGGTGGTCGGCCACCGCCTCGATGGTCTCGATGCGGTTGTGCACGACGAACACCTGGCCGCCGCGATCCAGCTCGCGGGCGATCCCCTCCTCGAGGAGGCCGTCGTCCCAGGGTTCGAGGAAGGTGAGCACCGGCGAGCGGTCGCGCGGCGGCGTCTGCATCAGCGTCAGGTCGCGCAGGCCGGCGAGCGCCTGATGC
>VHBQ01000038.1 GCA_016871855.1 Gemmatimonadota bacterium | reverse complement strand
AGGCCGAGCCGGCTCCGCCGCCGCCCCCGCCGCCGCCCCCGCCGCCGCCAGCCCCGAAGCCACGCGAGATCTTCCGCCTGACCGGCGTCTACTTCGACTTCGACAAGTCCACCCTCAAGCAGGCGGGCAAGGACACGCTCGAGGCCGCGGTCAAGTACCTGAATGCCAACCCGGGAGCTAAGGTCGAGATCCAGGGGCACACGGATAACATCGGCACGGACGAGTACAACCGGTCGCTGTCCGACCGCCGGGCCACGACGGTCATGAAGTACCTCCGCGATCGTGGCATTGACGCCTCGCGCATGTCCATCAGGGGCCTGGGCGAGAGCAAGCCCGCCGCGGACAACGGAACGAGGGAAGGGCGCGCGCAGAACCGGCGCGTCGTGATTATCGAGCTGTAGCGTGACCGCGCGGCCGCCAGCGGCCGCGGGCTCGGTTGTTCGATTGATGAGGGGCGCCAACCGGCGCCCCTCATCTGTTTGCGGTGATGCCGCGGCCCGCGGACGGGTATTGCTGGTCAGGAATGCACCGTTCGCTCTTGCCGACTGGGGTTCTTGACCCGCATCTTCTGGGTGGCACGTTCTCGTGACGTGCACCCCCCGGGAGCAACCTTACAGTGCCTCCATAGCGAGGATCCTGGGCCCCCCGCATCCACCGGCGCCACTGCACGCGCGCGGGAAACATGGAACGCGTTTCATTGTCCACCAACACACGGTACACCTCATGATGAAAACACGAGTCCTCACGGCGTTGACGGCCTTGGTTCTCTGCGCGGCGCAGGCGTTCGCCCAGCAGAAGACCGTGACCGGCAAGGTGACCAGTGACGTCGGCGCGCCCGTGCAAGGCGCGCAGGTCGTCATCAAGGGCACGCGCCTAGGCACGCTGACCAGCATGGAGGGCAACTACTCCATCCGCGCCGAGGTTGGCCAGGTGCTGCAGTTCCGCTTCATCGGCAACGCCATGGAGGAGCGCACCGTCGGCGCCGAGGACGTGATCAACGTCCAGTTCCGCCGCGTGGCGACCTCGCTTGACGCCGTGGTCGTCTCGGCCCTCGGCCAGACCAACGTCAAGCGCGCGCTCGGCACCTCGCAGCAGCAGGTGACTGGCGCGGACATCGCCCAGACGAACCGCCAGAACTTCATCAACGCCCTGCAGGGGCGCGTGGCGGGAGTCGAGGTGACGTCCACGTCCGGTGTCCCGGGCGCCTCGACCGTCATCACGATTCGCGGCATCAGCTCGATCTCGAGCTCCAACCAGCCGCTGATGATCATCGACGGCCTGCCGCTGGACAACAAGACGATGATCACGGCGCAGCTGGCCGCGGACGCGCCCAACTCGCCGACCGCCTTCAACAACCGCGGCCTCGACTTCACGAACCGCGCGGCGGACATCAATCCCGAGGACATCGAGTCGCTGGTCGTCCTCAAGGGCCCGGAAGCGTCGGCGCTCTACGGCATCGACGCCGCCAATGGCGCGATCGTCATCACGACCAAGCGCGGCAAGCCGGGAACCGGCGGCTTCGAGTACAGCAACTTCTTCCGCATGGACACGCCGGGCGGGCAGCCCGAGATCCAGCGTGTGTACAGCGCGGTCAACGCGTCGGGGGCCCCGATCCTTGGCAGCTCGACGTACCTGTACTACGGCGTGCCATATGCCGCGGGAACGAAGTTCTACGATAACGTGGACGGGTTCTTCCGCACCGCGCTCACCCAGAAGCACTCGCTCGCGTTCAGCGGCGCCGCGCCAGACAACCGGATCAACTATCGCATCTCGGTGTCGAACGACAAGCAGGAAGGCGTGGTGCCGAACACGGCGTACAACCGCATCAACCTGACGGGGGCGTCGCAGGCGGTCGTGAACTCGTGGCTCAAGGCCGACCTGTCCATGTCGTACGCCTACGCCACGAACGACCAGGCGCTGAAGGGCGCCGGCGGTCCGCTCCTGGGACTCATGGCGTGGCCCCAGAACGACAATGCCGCTGACTGGCAGACGCCGGCCGGCACGCGCCGCCGCTACACGACGCTCAGCGACGCATCGGAGAACGACAATCCGTACTTCAGCGTGGCCAAGAACAAGATCAACTCCAAGACCAACCGCATCCTGACAAACATCGGCCTGACCATCGCGCCGTACTCGTGGGGCAACCTGAAGACGAACATTGGGGTGGACAACTACACCAACTCCAACTTGATCCTTCGCCATCCGGAAAGCACCTGGGGGTTCACCAACGGCGGCATCCTCGACATCAACACCGACCTGACGCGCAGCATCTCGGCGCAGACTCTGCTGAATGTCAACAGCCGGCAGGTCTGGCAGGGCCTTTCGTTGAGCGGCGTCGTCGGAAACGCGGTCAGCGACTACAAATCCAACACCGACGCGCAGCAGGGGCTGGGGTTCCTCGATCCGAACTTCGTCTCGGTCAACAACACCAACTCGCGCACGGCGCGCACGACGATTTCGCAGCGCCGCCTCGTCAGCGTCTTTGGCAGCGTCACGGCGGACTACAACAAGTACCTGTACGTGACGGTCACCGGGCGCAACGACTGGACGTCGACGATTCCCGAAGAGCGGAACTCGTTCTTCTATCCCTCGGTCAACGGCAGTTTCATCTTCACGGACGCTTTCCCGTCGCTCACGAAGTACATCACGAGCGGCAAGCTTCGGGCCGGCTATGCCCAGGTGGGCAAGGACGCCCGCCCATACGCCTACAAGCCGGCGCTCGAGTACAAGCTGACCTCGTACGGCGGCTACGGCTACAGCTTCTGGGGCCCCAACCTGAAGCTCAAGCCGGAATTCGCCAATTCGTACGAGGTCGGCACGGAACTGACGTTCCTTGATGACCGGCTGGGCCTCGATGTCACCTGGTATCGCAAGGAGACCGAGGACCAGATCGTCGAGAACATCCGTGGCTCCTACGCCACGGGCTTCATCCTGTTCAACCTCAATGGCGCCAAGACGCGCAACGAAGGCACCGAGATCACGGTGCGGGGCACCCCGTGGCTGAAGAACGACCTCTCGTGGGATGTGGTCGCCAACTTCGACCATTCGTTTGGACGGGTGATCGCCCTGCCGAACGAGCTTCCGGAGTCATACAACTCCGACACCTGGCTCTACGGCAACGTGCGCAACGGCGTGGTCCCGGGAAGCAGCACGCGGTCGCTCACCGGGTTCTTCTACCAGCGCAACAAGAATGGCGACCTGCTGATCGACCCGACCACGGGCCTGCCGCTCCGCAACTCGGTCTTCGTGGACCGTGGCTACGACCGCCAGCCGGACTTCACGCTCGGCCTCTCCAACACGGTCCGGTACAAGAAGTTCTCGCTGTCGTTCCTCCTCGACTTCCGGAAGGGCGGCGACATCCTGAACGCCACGGACCACTATCTCACCGTGCGCGGCCTCTCCATGCGCACGCTTGACCGTAACGAACCCCGCGTCATCAAGGGTGTGTTGCGTGACGGCTTGGAGAACAGCACGACGCCAACGGCCAATAACATCGTCGTCATCCCAGCGATCAACACCAACTACTACCTCGCGATGAGCGAGGAGCTCTTCATCCAGAAGGACATCAACTGGGTTCGGCTCAAGGACGTGACGCTCCGCTATCAGATGCCGGGCAAATGGCTGAAGGCGCGGGACGCCTCGGTCTACATCACCGGGACGGACCTCTGGCTGAAGACGAACTACACCGGGCTCGATCCCGTGGTGAACGGCAACACGGCCGCCCTCGGCGGCTCGGGCGCCGCCGGGATCGATTACGGCAACTTCCCGATGCCGAAGGGGCTCGCGTTCGGCCTCAAGGTGGGGTACTGACCATGGCGACGATCCTGAACAGCGCCGGGCGTCATGAACCCACTGACCCTGTGACCAAGAAGACCTCCATGAGAAAACTCCTCACGGCAACCCTCGTGGGTTCGCTGCTGCTGACGCCGGGCTGCAAGGACTTCCTCGACGTCAACACGAACCCGAACGCCCCGCAGGCGGCGTCGGCGAATCTGTACCTCCCGCCGATGCTCCACTGGTGGGTGTCGTCGCCGCAGTGGGACGGCCGCTTCGTCGGCCGCTACACCCAGATGTACATCCTCGTCGGCACCAGCCCGAGCACGTGGGACCGCATGGGCTACGACCCTGGCTCTGACAATGGCGGGCAGCAGTGGCGCGACGTGTACTGGACCTTCGGCCAGAACCTCGTGAACATGATGGAGCAGGCCGAGGCGGAGGAGCGGTGGGACGTGCTCGGCCTGGGCTACCTGCTCAAGGGGTGGGGCTGGATGGTCCTGACCGACCTTCACGGCGAGATCATCGTGAAGGAGGCGATCGACCAGAACAAGTTCTACTTCAACTACGACACGCAGGAGTACGCCTACACCGAAGTGCTCCGCCTGCTCGACAAGGCCATCGAGAACCTCAAGCGCACCGACGGCGCCGTGAACGCGGCGTACCTGGGCCGGACGGACAAGATCTACAACGGCAACCGGACGAAATGGCTGAAGGTGGCGTACGGCCTCAAGGCCATCGCGCTGAACCATTTCTCCAACAAGTCGACCTACAAGCCGGCGCAGGTCATCGCCAACGTGGACAGCTCGATGGTGAGCAATGCCGACGACGCGCTGCTCCAGTACCCCGCCACGGTGAACGACGATCGCAACTTCTACGGTCCGACGCGCGGCAACATGCCGTCGTACCGCCAGACCTACTTCGTCGTGGACCTGATGAACGGCCGGTGGTTCGGTGCGGTCGATCCGCGCATGAGCCGGATGCTCTCGCCGGCGCCGGACAGCCAGTACCGCGGTCTCGACCCGGCGCTGGGCACCAACGGCGCGCTCTCCACGGCGCAGCGCCCGAACAATATCTGGGGCTATGCCGCCTCGCCGGCGGCCGGGTCCCCGACGCGCTACATCTTCGACGACAAGTCGCGCTTCCCGGCCATCACGTACGCGCAACTCCAGTTCGTGAAGGCCGAGGCCGCCTACCGGTCTGGCGACAAGGCCACGGCGCTGACCGCGTACCGGAACGGCATCTCAGCCCACATCGACTTCGTGAACGCGCGCAACCTCGACGCCACGTCGAATGCCTCGCAGATCCCCGCGGCGGAGAAGAACACCTTCCTCGCCGACACGCGGGTGGTGCCGGCGACGGCGGCCGCGCTCACGCTGACGCAGATCATGTCGCAGAAGTACATCGCGCAGTGGGGCTGGGGCTTCAACGAGGCCTGGATGGACCTGCGCCGCTACAGCTACACCGCCATCGACCCGGCGAGCGGACTCCAGGTGTTCCCGGGGTTCACCCCGCCATCCGCCACGCTCTACGCGGACAACGCCGGCAAGCTCGTGCACCGCATCCGGCCGCGCTACAACTCCGAATACGTGTGGAATCTGGCGTCCCTGAAGACGATCGGTGGTGACGCCGCTGACTACCACACGAAGCCGCTCTGGATCACTCAACCGTAACGGACCATGAAAAAACTCGCATCCATTGCGGTGCTCCTGTGCGCGACCGTGCTGTCGTCCTGCGGGGAGGAGGCGTTCCCCGACATCACGGGTCCCATGGGTGAGGCCCGCATCAAGTTCTTCAACTTCTCCGTCGGCGCGCCCGGCGTGTACTTCTACGCCGGCAACAACAAGGCGGCGGGCATCAGCGGCGCCAGCGTCGTGATTGACGCCAAGACGGGCGTGGTCACCAGTTCTGTTGAGGCCGTCACCGGCACGATCTATGGTGGCGTGACGGCGGGCGGCTATTACAGCGCCATGACGCCGGGCTCCTACAACCTGCAGGCCAAGATGGCCGATACGCTGCAGCGCGCGACGGTCGTGTCGACCGTCGCGCAGGTGCTCTCCGCGGGGAAGGCCTACTCGTACTACATGAGCGGCGTCTACGACGCCACGCTCAAGACCGCTGAGGCCTTCATCGTCGAAGACAATTTCCCCGCCACCGCGGACTGGACGCAGGCGTATGTGCGGTTCGTGAATGCCAGCCCTGGGTCAGTGCCGATGACGCTGTACGGCACCAACACCACCACGGCCACACCACAGGCGGCCATTGGCGCGATCACGGCGTACAAGGGCGGCAGCGCGTTCGTTGGCGTGCCCACGGGGTCGTACAACCTGGACGCCAAGGACGCCGGCGGCGTGTCGAAGATCACCCGAACGGCGGTTTCGTTCTCCGCCGGTCGCATCTACACGATCACGGTCCGTGGGACGACGACGCTGTTCTTGGACAACACCACTAACCAATAGAGGACTTGGACCGAGGATTCCGATCTAGGACCTCGAATCCGGAATGAGATTGGCGATGGGGGCTCCGCGAGGGGCCCCCATCGTCGTTCGTTTTCCGCTATCGTTGTCCTGAATCGAAATCCTCGGTCCAAGTCCTCAATCGGTCCGTGCCCAGGATCCTCCTCGTAGACGTTGACGCCTTCTTCGTCGCCGTCGCCCGCGCCGTTGACCCCGCGGGCGCGGGGGCCGCGCCGCTGCTCATCGTCGGCGGCCGCCCCGGCTCGCGTGGCGTCGTCTGCTCGGCGTCCTACGAGACCCGCGCCTTCGGCGTGCGCAGCGGGATGCCCATCTCGCAGGCCCTGCGGCTCTGCCCCACGGCCACGTGCGTGCCGGTCCCCCGCACCGCCTGCTCCGACACGAGCCGCGCCATCCGGCGTGTGCTCGACCGCTTCTCCCCCGTCGTCGAAGGGGCGAGCATCGACGAGTGGTACGTGGATCTCACCGGCACCGAGGCGCTCTACCACCACGAACCGGTGGACGACACGGCGCGGCGCATCCGCGAGGCGGTCTTTGCCGAGACCGGGATGCGGGTCTCCATCGGCGCCGGCCCCAATAAGCTGGTCGCCAAGCTCGCCGCCGAGCGCGCCAAGCCCAAGCCGGGCACGGGGGCGACCGGCGTGCACGTCGTGGACGAGGGGGAGGTGCTCACGTTTATGCGGACGCTGGCCCTAGGCGACATTCCGGGGATCGGCCCCATGCTACAGGAGAAGCTTGCCAAGGTCGGGCTCGTGACCGTCGCCGACGCGCTCGACGCCCGCCCGCAGGACCTGACCCGCTGGCTCGGGCGCGAGACGGCGTACCGCGTCTTGCGAAAGGCCCGCGGAGAGAGCGACGCGGCCGTGGAGCCCCGTGCCCCCGCCAAGCAGGTGAGCCGCGAGGAGACCTTCGACCGCGACATCGCCGACGCCCCTCCCCTGCACCGTGAGTTGCTCGCGCTGGCCCACCGCGTGGCCGCCGATCTGCGTGGCGACGGGCTCGAGGCGCGCACGGTGACGGTAAAGGTGCGCGACCGCAAGTTCACCACCCGCACGATGAGTCGCACGGTGGACGCGCCGATCTCGTCGGACGCGGCGGTCGCCGCCCTGTCGCGCGAGCTGCTCGACGAGCTACGGCGAAACTGGAGCGAGCCCGTGCGATTGGCCGGCGTGGCACTATCGAAGTTCTCGCCGGCGCGCGACGCCGAACAGCGCGAGCTGTTCGGCGTCAGCGCGGCGCCGGGCAGCGCCCCCGGCGGAAGCCAGCCCCTGGACGGCGCCGCGCTGGAGAGCGCGCGGGACCGCGCGCTCTCGCGCGCCGTGGATCGGGTGCGGGAGAAGTTCGGCGATGCGGCCATCCGAGCGGGCGCCCCGCGCGCCGCCCCCCTCGGCGAGAAAGGGGCGCGCAAGCCGCGGTAGCCCGCGCCGGGGCCGTGTGGCGCCAACATCGCGTCCCGATCATCTTCCATCGACCATGCGCCCACGCCACCTTTTCGCCCTTATGCCAGCCCTCCTGCTGGCCATCACGGCTTGCAGCGGCGGCGACTCGCCCACGGGGGGCTCACCACCGGCCGCGACGACCAACACGGTCACGCTCAACGGCGCCACGCTGAAGGTCGCCATCGCCGCCACGAACGCCGCGCGCGCCAAGGGACTGCAGGGCGTCACCACGATGGCCGCCGACAGCGGCATGCTCTTCGTCTTCGCCGACGACCGCCAGCGCGCCTTCTGGATGCAGAACACGCCCATTCCGCTGTCGATCGCGTTCCTCGACGCGAACAAGCGCGTGATCTTCCTCGCTGACATGACGCCCAACACGACGACCCTCGTCGGCGGCTTCAACGCGGCGCCGATGCGGTACGCTATCGAGGCCAATCAAGGGTGGTTCGCGTCGCGCGCGGTCACCGTCGGCATGACCGCGGCTTTCTCGCTCCCGGCGTCGCTCGTCATCGAACCCGACGCCTAGGGCGGCGGACGGGAAAGCGCGCGTCCGGCCGCCGGGAGACGGCGAAGAAGGGGCCTCCAACGCTGAAGGCCCCTCTTCCGTTGCATACGAAGTTGGCCGACCTTCAGTGCGCACTCCGACCCCGAGCCACCGATGCCCTCGCTGCTGCCGCTGCTGCTTGCCCTCGCCATCACTCGCGCCGACTCCGTCGACCTTCTCATCAAGGGCGGCACCGTTTACGACGGCTCGGGAAAGCCCGGACATGTCGCTGACGTCGGCATCCGTGCCGACCGTGTGGTCTTCGTCGGAGACGCCGCCCGCGCGCAGATCAAGGCGGGACGGACGATCGACGCGAAGGGGCTCATCGTCGCCCCCGGCTTCATCGACCCGCACACGCACGCGCTCGAGGGCGCGGACCGCGCCAACGAGGAGCGCCGCAAGAACATCCCGCAGTTGATGCAGGGCGTCACCACCATCACCATCGGCCCCGACGGTCGCGGCCCGTGGGACGTCGCCCGCATCCAGACGGAAACGGAGCGCAAGGGGCTCGGCACCAACACGTTCAACCTGGTCGGCTTCGGCACCGTCCGCAGCCTCGTGCTCGGCGCCTCGTCGGCCCCGGCCACCAAGGCGCAGATCGACAGCATGCGCGCGCTGATCGACAAGGCGATGCGCGAGGGCGCCTACGGCGTCGGCTCCGGGCTCTTCTACGCCCCGCAGAGCTACGCGAGCATCGACGAAGCCATCGCCGTCATCTCAGCGGCCAAGCCGTACGGCGGCGTGTACGACACGCACCAGCGCGACGAAAGCTCGTACACCATCGGCCTGCTCAACTCGGTGCGCGAGGCCATTCGCATCGGACGCGAGTCTGGGCTGACTACGAACCTCGGCCACGTGAAGGCGCTGGGCGTGGATGTCTGGGGCTACGCCGACTCGGTGCTGCGTCTGATGCGCGAGGCGCGGGCCGGCGGCCAGATGGTGGTCGCCGACCAGTACCCGTGGACGGCCAGCGGCACGGGGTTGAGCGCGGCGCTTCTGCCGCGCTGGGCGCAGGCGGGCGGGCGCGACTCACTGCAGGCCCGCATCGCCGACCCGGCCACCCGCGATCGCATCCTTGTGGCGATGCGCGAGAACATGCGCCGGCGTGGCGGCGACAGCACGTTCCTGCTGATCAATGGCGGTCCCAACGCCGCGCCGTACCTGCGCAAGACGCTCAAGCAAGTGGCCGCCGAGCTGAAGCTGCCCTCCGCCGAGGCCGCGCTCGAGTTGATTCGGCAGGGGACGGACATGGGCGTTGCGTCCTTCAACATGAGCGAGCAGGACGTGGAGACGTTCATGAAGGATCCGTACGTGATGACCAGTTCCGACGGCTCCGGCGGGCACCCGCGGCTCTACGGCACGTACCCGCGCAAGATTCGTCGCTACGTCCTCGACAAGCCCGTGATCACGATGGAGCGCATGGTGCAGTCCGCCACGGCGCAGGTCGCCGAGGTGTACGGCATCAAGGAGCGCGGTTCGCTCGCCCCCGGCTACTTCGCTGACGTGATCGTCTTCGACCCCAAGACCATCCGTGAGATGGCGACCTACCAGGAGCCGGAGCAGCTCAGCGTCGGCATGCGGTGGGTATTCGTGAATGGACAAGCCGCAGTGGCGGACGGGCAGCCGACCGGGGTGATGGCGGGCAAAGGGCTCCGGAAACGATAGAGGATTCGCGAGTACGGATCGCGATTGAGGATTGCGATCTAGGATTGCGATTCACGATAGCCGGGCAAGATGATCCGCGTTCATCCGCGCGTTTCCGTGTGATCCGCGGCAAGGCCGTTGCCTTTGGCCCGGCTGTGTTTCTTGAAACTGCTTTGACGCAGATGACGCGGATGATCGCGGATGGACGCAGATCCTTCTTTGGGGGGTCCCCTCAGGATGATCCGCGTTCATCCGCGTGTTTCGGTGTGATCCGCGGCAAGGCCGTTGCCTTTGGCCCGGCTGTGTTTCTTGAAACTGCTTTGACGCAGATGAGGCGGATGATCGCGGATGGACGCAGATCCTTCTTTGGGGGGTCCCCTCAGGATGATCCGCGTTCATCCGCGTGTTTCCGCATGATCCGCGGCAAGGCCGTTGTAGTTAGGCCGATGGCGTCTGGAACGGCTTCAACCGCCCTCACCCTCGCGGGTAGCGCGCGCGCCCGCCATTTTGGGGCACGATCGGCCGCCGTTTCCGCCTTCCCAGCCTTCGCCATGACTTCGATCCGCTTGCCGTTGCGCATCGCGCTCCTCCTCCCGGCCCTGTGCCCGTTCGTGTGCCCCGCGCCAGTGCATGGCCAAACCCTTCGCGATCAGGTGCGCGCGTGGCGCGAGGCGCGCGAGCCGCAGATTATCCGCGAGTACGCGGAGTTCCTCGCCATTCCCAACACCAAGAACGACGGCGCGGCTTTGCGGCGGAACGCGACGGCGATCGTGGGGATGCTGGCCAAGCGCGGGGTGAACGCGCGCCTGCTTGATGACGGCCCGTGGCCGCCCGTGGTCTATGGCGAGCTGCGCGCGCCCGGCGCCGCGCGGACCATCGTCATCTACGCGCATTACGACGGCCAACCGGTGGACGCGTCGGAATGGCGCGGTGGCGCCCCCTTTGCCGCCCAGCTGCGCGAACAGCGCGCGGGCGAGTGGGTGGACATTCCCGTGCCGGAACGCGGCCGGGTGAATCCCGAGGCACGCCTCTTCGCGCGCAGCGCCTCCGATGACAAGGTGCCCATCGCGGCCGTCCTCGGCGCGCTCGACGCGTTGAAGGCGCTGGGAAAGGCGCCGACGACCAACGTGAAGTTCTTCTTCGAGGGCGAAGAGGAGTCGGGCTCCACGCACCTGCGCGAGATCCTCGAGGCAAATCGCGCGCTCCTCGCCGCCGATGCCTGGCTGTTCTGCGACGGCCCCACGCACCAGAGCCGCGAAATGCAGGTGGCGTTCGGGGCGCGCGGCGCGATGGGCCTCGAACTCACGGTATATGGCCCGGCAAAGGCGTTGCACAGCGGCCACTACGGCAACTGGGCGCCGAATCCGGGGATGCTCCTCGTGGACCTCGTGCGCTCCATGCGCGACGCCGATGGCCGCATTCTCATCAAGGGGTACAGCGACGACGTGGTGCCGCCGACGGCCGCTGAACTGGCTGCGGTGCGCGCGCTCCCGCCCGTGGATTCCGCCCTGCGCCACGAGCTGTTGCTTGGCGGCACCGAGGCGGACAACGCCCTGCTCGCCGAGCGCATTCTGTACCCGGCCATCAACATGCGCGGGATGCGCGTGGGCCAAGTGGAGAACCTCGCCGCAAACGCCATCGCCACCGAGGCGAAGGCGTCATTCGACTTCCGGCTCGTCCCGAAGCAGACCCCGGCGCGCGTCCGCACGCTGGTGGAGGCGCACCTGCGAGCACACGGGTGGTATGTCACGCACGCGCCGCCGACCGACGCCGAGCGTCGCGCGCATCGCAAGGTGGTGCGACTCGCATGGGGGGCCGGCGACGAGGCCACGCGGGCCAGTCTGGACCAGCCGCTGTCGCAGGCCCTGCTCGCCACGATGGATGAACTGCTCGGCAAGCCGATACTTCGGGTACCGACCCTCGGGGGATCCCTCCCCACCAGCACGATCGAGCGCACGCTGGGCGCTCCGGTCGTGATCTTCCCCATCGCCAATCACGATAACAACCAGCACGCGAAGGACGAGAACCTGCGCCTGCAGAATCTCTGGGACGGCATCGAGGCGTACGCGGCCATTCTGACGCGTCTGGAGAGCCACTGGCCAAGGCCAACCCCCTGAGGCTGCACGCCGGTCACATCGCCGGAGGGCGCCCCCCGCTCTAGGCGTTCGACGCCTAGAGTCGCTATTCTTCCCGGATCGTCGCACCGTGCATCCGTTTCTCCCCTCGCCAGTGCCCCCTCTTTCCCTGCCTACCGTGACCGAGGCACCCTTCGACCGCGAGACGCTGCTGCTGCGCCTCAACGGCGACGCGTCGCTCGCCGTGGCCATGGCCGCGCTCATGCTGAGAGAGCTGCCAGCCCAGCGCGCGGCCGTGCGCAATGCGGTTCTCGGGCGGGATGCGGCCGGCCTCGCGAATAGCGCTCACACCCTTGCCGGGTCCGTCGGGAACTTCCTGGCGCAGGATGCGCTGGCCGCCGCGCGCCGGCTCGAAGCCCTGGGGCGCAACGGCGCCCTCATTGACGCCGACGACGCGCTCGAAGTGCTGGACGCCACCCTCGATCGCCTCACGCTCGCCTTACGGGAAATGACCGCATGAAGCGCAAGCCCACGGTGCTCCTCGCAGACGACGACAAGGTGCACACGATGATGATGTCCACGCACCTGCGCGGCCTCGGCTACTCGGTGGCCACCGCGTACGACGCCACGTACACCGTGATGGTCGTGATGAAGAACCCGCCGGACGTGCTCGTGCTCGACCTCCAGATGCCCGGCGGCACAGGGAAGGCCGCGCTCAGTCGGATCAAGAGCTCGTCGAAGACCTCCCAAGTGCCGGTGATCATCCTCAGCGGATTCACCGACAAGAAGACGATCGACGAAGCCATGGCGCTCGGCGCCTGCGAGTACCTGACCAAGCCCGTGGATTTCAACAAGCTCGACGCGGCGATTCGCCGCGCGCTGAACCTGCCGGAGCCTGAGGCGAGTGCCGCGGATCCGGCCTCACCGGGGGCTGCGCCCGCTCCCGCGGACGACCTGCCGCCGCGGGACACCTGGGAGAGCTAGGTGGTGCGGAGAAGCGCTGATTGAGGACTTGGGTCGCGGATTGCGATTCAGGATCACGATTGAGGAGCTGGATGGGCGATCGTAGAACACCGTCGGCGTCGGAGCTATCGGCCCACGCACCGCATCGTTCATCGCTATCCGTAATCGCAATCCCGAATCGCCATCCGCCATCCAAGTCCTCAATCAGCGTCCGGTTGAGCCGAACCCCCCCGCCCGATCGGTCGTCCGCCCCACCTCGCCCGCGGTGAACTCGAGCACCTCATAGCGTGCCAACACCATCTGCGCGATCCGCTCGCTGTGCGTGATCACAAGGTCGCGCGTGCCGCCATTGCGGACGAGTACGCACCATTCGTCGGGGTAGTCGGCATCAATCGTCCCCGGCGCGTTCGCGATGACGAGATCGGTCTTGAGACTCGTGCCGGATCGCGGCCGGATCTGCGCCTCCACGCCTTCGGGGAGCTTCGCGCGAAAGCCGAGCGGTACGAGCGCCCGCTCTCCGGGGCGCAGCACGAGCGCCGCCCGTCCGTCGCGCAACTCGACGGGCCGCTCTGTCACGGCGCCGTCGAGAAACACTCGGACCGAGCGGCCCGTAAGGTAGGCGGCTAGATCGTAGCCGGCGCTGTGGGCGGTGGCCCGCGCCGGCGGCGCCACGTCGGGATGGAGTGGGTCGAAGAGGATCGGCACGAAAAGGAACGGGCGGAAGACAGGGATGCGGTGTCATCAAGTATACCATGCAACGCGCGACCGACGGTTCGTGGCGCATCCGCCCGGCCTGCCGATTCCGCGCTCCGCGCCCTATCCGTCCCCTCGAGAAGGTCGTAGACTCGAGTAGGGCGTTATGCAGCTCCCTGGACCTCTCGTCGGCGGCATTCCCGAGCACCTGCACCGGGTGTTCACGGGTCGGTATAGCCTGGAGGGCGCCATCGGCGAGGGCGGCATGTCCGCCGTCTATCTCGCGCGCGACCGCAAGCACGCCGACCGTCGCGTCGCCTTGAAGGTGCTGCACCCCGAGATTGCGAGCGCGCTCGGGCCGGATCGCTTCCTGAGCGAAATCCGGATCGCAGCGGGGTTGAACCATCCCCACATCGTGCCGATGTTCGACTCCGGCGAACAGGACGGCGTGCTCTACTACGTGATGCCGTACGTCGAGGGCGTCTCCCTGCGCAATCGCATGCGCAGCGAACCGCCGCTCAGCGTGGACGAGATCGTCCGCATCGCCGGCGACGTGGCTGCCGCCCTGAGCTACGCGCACGAGCGCGGCGTCATCCATCGCGACATCAAGCCCGAGAACGTCATGCTCGCCGGTGATGAGGCGATGGTGACCGACTTCGGGATCGCCCGCGCCCTGCACGCGGATGGCGGCAACAACACGGGGCCGGGCCTCGTGCTCGGCACGCCGGGTTACATGAGCCCGGAGCAGGCCAGCGGCGTCATGGACGTGGACGTGCGCGCCGACATCTACAGCCTCGGCTGCGTGGTGTACGAGATGGTCGTCGGCGGCCGCCCGCGCACGCTGCTCGATCGCGAAGCGGCCCGCACCGGCACGGTCGCCGGCGTTCCCGTCGAGGCTCGCGCCCGCCTGGACGCCATCCCCCGCGCCCTCGAGGCGGTCATCGCCCGCTCCCTCGCCGTCTTTCCAGAGGAGCGCTACCCTGCCGCGGGCGACCTCGCCATCGCCCTGCGGGCCATCGAGCCGCTCACGCGCCGCGCGGGGCCTCCGGCCATCGCCGTGCTCCCATTCGTGGCCGCGGACGGGAGCGCGGCTGACGCCCAGTTGGGCGAGGGACTCGCGGAGGAGATCATCAACCTGCTGGCCCGCGTGCGCTCCCTGCGCGTGGCCTCGCGCACGGCCGCGTTCTCAGCGCGCGACCTGCGCGGCGACGCGGTGCGTCTGGGCCGCGACCTGCGCGTGGACGCGGTGCTCGACGGCACCGTCACGCAACGCGGCGGCGAACTGCGCGTCGCGGTGCAACTGGTGGATACGAACGACGGCTGCGTCCGGTGGTCGCAGCGCTATGAACGGCCTATGAGCGACATGCTCGTCGTGCAAAACGAGATCGCCCTGCGGGTCGTGCAGCACCTCCAGCTAAGCATCTCCGGCGCGGAGCACGTCGCGCTCGGCCGGATGCCGACGCTCAACCCGACCGCCTACGAGTACTACGTGCGCGGCCGCCAGTTCTTCCACCAGGCGCGCAAGAAGAGCCTCGAGTACGCGCGCGAGCTCTTCACGCGGGCCATCGAGGCCGATCCACGCTTTGCGCTCGCCCACGCCGGCATCGCCGACTGCAGTTCGCTGCTGCACATGTACTATCCGTCGGCGGAGCCCGAGCTGGAGCAGGCCGACCAATCCAGCCAGCGCGCGCTGGAGCTCGACCCAGATCTCGCTGAGGCGCACGCCGCCCGGGGCTTCGCGCTGTTTCAATTGAAGCGGCACGACGACGCCGCCGCCGAGTTCCAGACGGCCATCCGCCTGGACCCCATGCAGTTCGAGGCGCGGTACTTCTGCGCGCGCCAGTGTTTCCAGCGCGGCCAGCTCACCGAGGCGGCCCGCTGGTTCGAGGAGGCGGCGCGGGTGCACGAGAGCCCCGAGGCGCGTTTCTTCGCCGCGCAGGCGTACGAAGCTAACGGACAGCACGACGAGGCGCGCGCCGCCTACGAGAAGGCGTTGACGGTCTCGGAGCAGCACATGCTGCTCCATCCGGACGACCCGCGCACGGCCACCATGGGCGCGGTGTCGCTCTGCCGCCTCGGCCGCCCGGACGAGGGATTGGAATGGGCGCGACGCGCCCTGGCCATCGACCCCGAGGACGCGGGGGTCAGGTACAACGTCGCCTGCCTCTATGCCCTTGAGGGGCGCGCGGATGACGCGCTGGACTGCCTGGACGCCTGCGTGCGCCTGGGCTTCGGCAACATGGAGTGGATCGCGCGCGACCCGGACATGGCGTCCCTCAGGGGCCTGCCGCGCTTCGAGGCGCTGGTGAGCGCCCTCGCCCCTCAGTAGCGCCCTAGGGAACCGGCGCCCCGCGCCGGCATATTATTCAGTCGTGGTCGGCGATCCCGCCGCCCCCACTGCCCCGACCGGCCCTCCGCGTGCCCCTCTTCCGTCGCTTCGTTGCTCTCGCGCTGCGTCCCAGCCTGCTCGCCGCAGCGCTCGCTCTCCCCGCCACGGGCATTGCCCAGCGCCCAATGCAGCCGGGAGGCGGCATGCCCGCCGAACCGCCGCGTGGCGGGCGTCTGCAGCCGACGCCCCTTCCGCCGCTGGCGATGGACACGACAACGCCCGAGGGCGCGGCGCGTGCGGCGCAGCGACGGTTCGAGCTGTTTCGGCGCAACAACCTGCCCACGGCGCACAGCGGGCGCCCCGGCAACTGCGACGAGCAGGTGGGGCGCTGGTGCTACTGGTACGACGAGAGGGCGCCGAAGTCCATCGAACTCCCCGTGGTGCGCGGCGCCCGCGACACGCTCCTGCGCGCGCTCGATTCGCTCGGACGCGTCGCGCCGGCCAATCGGTGGATCGCCGGTCAGCGCATGCGCTATCTCGCCGAGGCGGAGCGTTATGACGACGCCCTGACCGCCGCGCGCGAATGCCGCGCCGGCGGGTGGTGGTGTGCCGCCCTAGCCGGAATGAGCCAGCACCTCCGCGGGGACTACGCAGCCGCCGACAGCCTCTTCCGCGACGTGCAGACACAGATGGGCGAGCGCGAGCGCTGCCAGTGGCGCGACATCTCGCTGCTCATCGACGACGAGACGCGCCAGACCTATCGACGCCTCCCGTGCGGCGACGAACGCGAGGCCTTCGAGGACCGCGTCTGGTGGTTCTCGCGCACACTCTTTGGATTGCGCGGCAACGACTCGCGCACCGAGTGGAACGCCCGGCAGGTGATGGTGCGCTTGTACCAGGACGCCCCGGGCGCGCATCAGTTCGGCTTCGACGAGGACGAACGCGAGCTCCTGCTGCGCTTCGGCTGGCCCCGCTACTGGGCCAAGGGCCCCGGCGATCCACGGAGCGGCGGCTTCAGCATCGTGTCGGACGAGGCCTCGCCGGCATACCGCTACCTTCCGGCCGGCAACGTTCTCGCCGACCCCGCGCTCTCCGACTCGTCGCACTGGCGACTGCACCGGCCGCCAGTGATCGGCCGGTACGCCCCGCCCTACGCGCGCACGCTCGTGGCCCTCGAGCACCAGAAGGCGATGTTCCGCCGCGGCGACTCTGCCGTGCTCGTGATGGCGTACGACGTCTCCGAAGTCCCCGCCCTGCGCGCGGCCGCGCGGCGCCGCGCCGCCCTGCTGGTCACGCCGGGCGACGCGCCATCGCCGCGAATCACCGCTCGCCCACAGGCCGCCGTCACTGACACGATGTCGGTGACTGGGCTCTGGGGACCGATGCTCTTCAGCGGCGAGGTCTGGGCGCCGGATTCCAGCGTCGTGGCGCGCGCGCGATACGGCGTGCACCCCCCGTTCTCCGTGGACACGCGCGTCACGGTGTCCGACCTCCTCTTCTTCAGGCCCTCGGGTGAGTCGCCGACCACACTGACCGAGGCTCTGGCCCGCGCGCTGCCCACCGAGCGTGTGCTCGCGTCGGCGCCGCTCGGCGTCTACTGGGAGACCTATGGCGCCAATCCTGAGGGCGAGGCCGTCAAGCTGACGGTGACCGTCGTGCAGGAGGTCGAGGAGAGCGGGCGTCTTCGGCGACGGAATCAGCAGCTTCGCCTCGTGCGGCAGGCCACCCCGGTCAGCATCACGGTCAACGACATGACGGTGCGCGGCCAGACCACGTCGCCGCGCGCGGTGAAGCTCGACATCTCGACGCTCAAGAAGGGCGCCTACATCGTGCAGCTCGAGATCGAGGTCGCCGGCCAGTACCCGCTCCGCGCGGATCACCGTATTGAGATCGTGGACCGATAGTGGCGACTGCCGGTGGATGGTCGTCCTGACGTTGAACCGACGGCCCCTCTTCCCGACCATGATGCTGCTTCGTCTCCTGATGATCCCCGCGCTGCTCGGCAGCGCGGCCCTTTCCGCCGCTGCCCAATCCAGCTCCGCGCCCGCGGTCGCCGCGCCCAAGGCGGCCGATTCCGGTAGCAAGGCGCCCCGCAAGCGCGCCCCCGCCAAACCGAAGCCGGCCAAGGCCGCTCCCGTGACCAGCGAGGCGAAGCTCGATTCGATCTACGACCTCCGCTGGCCCGTCAAGGGCCCCGATCCGCTCCCCGGGTCAATCCTGCCGAACAAGCGCATCATCGCCTACTACGGCAACCCGCTCTCCCGGCGCATGGGGGTCCTCGGCGAGTACGAGCCCAACCAGATGCTGGCGATGCTCGACGCCGAGGTGCGGGCGTGGACGCAGGCCGATCCCGGCACGCCAGTGCAGCCGGCACTGCACCTCATCGCCGTCGTGGCGCAAGCGGGACCGGGCTCCGATGGCATGTACCGCGCCCGCATGCCGGACACGCTCGTCGAACGCGTGGCGGCGTGGGCGGCCAAGCGCAACGCGCTGGTCTTTCTCGATGTGCAGGTTGGGCGCAGCACGTTGCAGCAGGAACTCCCGCGACTTGAGAAGTTCCTCTCCCGCCCGAACTTCCACCTCGGCATTGACCCCGAGTTCTCGATGAAGAAAGGCGGCGTCCCCGGCAAGCGCATCGGCACCTTCGACGCCGAGGACATCAACTACGCCTCGCGCTTTCTGCAGGAGCTCGTGACCCGGCATCAGATCCCGCCCAAGGTGTTCGTCATCCATCGCTTCACCAAGAATGGCGTCACGAACTCGGCGAAGATCGCGCTGGATCCGCGCGTGCAGGTCGTGATGCACATGGATGGGTTCGGGCCGCCGCGCCTCAAGAAGGCGACGTTCCGGTCATGGATCAAGGCTGAGCCGGTGCAGTTCGTCGGCTGGAAGCAGTTCTACAAGCCGAGGAACGACAACCCGCGAACGACGATCGCCGAGATCCTGAGGCTCAATCCGAGGCCGTTGTACGTACAGTATCAGTGACGGTGGACGGTGGACGGTGGACGGTGGACGGTAGACGGTAGACGGTAGACAGTGGACGCGGAGGGGCTCCTGCCACCAATTTCCCTCGACTGATCGGCCGGCTCGCCGGCCGCCGACCCCTTCGCGCCAAATCCGATGACGACCACCTACGCGGCCATTACCGGTTGGGGCAAGTGCATGCCGCCCGCCGTGCTGACGAACGAGGACCTGTCCACATTCCTTGACACCAACGACGAGTGGATCACCTCGCGTACCGGGATGAAGGAGCGCCGCGTCTCGCACGTCAGCGCCATGGATCTCGCCGCCACCGCCGCCGCGCGCGCGCTGGCCTGCGCGGGGCTGGACGCGAAGGACGTGGACCTGATCGTCTACGGCAGCACGAGCTACGAGGAGCAGGCCCCCAATAGCGCGTCGGGCGTGCAGGTCCTCCTTGGCGCGGCCAACGCCGCGGCGATGGACGTCAACACCGCCTGCACGAGCTTCTTGTACGGCCTCTCGTCGGCCACCGGGATGATCCGCACCGGGATGGTGCGCAACGCCGTCGTCATCGGCGTGGAGCTTGTGAGCAAGTACATGGATTGGAGCAATCGCAACGTCGCTGTGCTCTTCGGCGACGGTGCGGCGGCCGTGGTCCTGCAGGCCACCGACCGCGAGGAAGGCGTGCTCGGCAGCGTGCTCGGCTGCGACGCGGACGGACGTGCCGCGCTGCGCATTCGCGGCTTCGGCTGCGGCTACGCCAACCGCGGCATCATGTACGGCGACACGCTCTGGGATTTCGATGGCCCGCAGATCTTCAAGCGCGCCGTGAAGGGGATGAGCGAGGCATCCGCGAAGGTGATGGCGAAGTGCGGCGTCACCGCGGAGCAGGTGGACCTGTGCATCCCGCACCAGGCCAACCTGCGGATCATCGAGGGCGTCGCCAAGTATGCCGGCGTCCCGATGGAGAAGGTCATGCTCACCGTGCAGCGCTACGGCAACATGAGTGCCGCCACCGTTCCCGTGGCGCTCGTGGAGGCGCTGGAGGAGGGGCGCATCCGCTCCAACGCGACCTTGCTGATGCCGGCTTTCGGCGCGGGACTCACCTTCTGTTCACTGGTCGTGAAGTGGGGCGAGCGCATCACGCCGCTCGGCGAGTCGCCCCGCGAGTTGCCGCCGCTCACCAAGACGGCGCTCGAGATGGTGAACGAGATCCGCGCGGGCCAGGACCCGCACGGCCGCTCGGTGAACGGGCTCAAGTCGCTGGTTTTCGCCGAGAGCGCCCCAGCCTGACCGGCGCCCCGGCCGGCCGCCCGGACCCAACGGTCACGCGCGCGGCGGCACCTTCGACATCGCGCGTTCGGCCAGCGCGGTGATCGTCAGCGACGGATTGACGCCGGGATTGGCGGGCATCGCCGCGCCGTCCACGATCATCAGGTTCTCGTAGCCGAACACCTTGTGGTCGATGTCGATCACGCCGCGGCTCGCGTCGGCGCCGATCACCGCCCCGCCCAGAATGTGCGCCGTGGTCGGGATGTTCGCCGCCGCCTCGAACAGGCCGCTTTGCGCCACGCCAGCCGTGTGTCGCGCGAGGAACTCGGCCACCGCGTTCGCCAACGGGATGAACGTCGGATTCGGCTTCGCCGTGTCCTGCTCCGTGCCGATGGCGATGCCCCGCCCGAACCAGCGCCGGCGCGCGCGGAAGCGCATCGCGTTGTCGCTCGACTGCATCACCAGCACGATCAGCGACCGCCGGCTCCACCCCACCGGCCACAGCGTCCTGAGTGAGCGCAGGGGGTGGCGAATGAACTGCCCCAGCAGCATCAGCGGACGGGTGAGCCGCGTGCCGCGCCCGGTCAACGGCGCCAAGAGCAGCGAAATCGCGTCGCCCTTGCGCCCGTAGGTGCACAACTCGACGTGCGTGTCGGCGTCGGGATGGATGCTCGCGCTGATCGCCACGTCGGCCCAAGGCTTCCGCGCCTCGTCGGGCAGCGTCACCGCGAGGATGGACTCGCTGTTCGTACGAACCAGCTCCCCCAGGCGGTCGCTCACGCGCGGCAGCGACCCGCCGTGCTTCAGCTGGGCGAGCAACTCCCCGGTGCCCAGCGCCCCGGCCGAGAAGATCACGCCGCGCGCCGTGAACGTGCGGCGACGCCGGTTCAACCACGCCCCCGGCCGCTGGGCGGTGACGCGATAGCCATCGCGGCCGTCGGACGCGCCGAGCGGGCGCACATCCACGACGCCCTGCTCGGGCAGGACCACCGCCCCGCGTCGCTCGGCGAACCACAGGTAGTTCTTGAGCAGCGTGTTCTTCGCCCCGTCGCGGCACCCGATCATGCACGAACCGCAGCGCGTGCACCCCGTGCGCGGCGGCCCTTCGCCGCCAAAGTACGGGTCGGGCACCTCCTCACCGGAAGTGCCGAAGAAGACGCCCACCGGCGTGCGCGTAAACGTCTGCGCGACGCCAAAGTGCTCGGCTGCCGCGTGCAGCAGCTCCTGTCCGCCCGAGCCGAACGGTACGGTTTCGACGCCCAGCATGCGCTCCGCCGTGGCGTAGTGCGGCGCTAGCTCCGCCGCCCAGTCAGCGAGGCCGCGCCACTGCGGGTTCTCAAAGAACGCCGGCTTGGCGCGATAGAGCGTGTTGGCGTAGACGGCGCTCCCGCCGCCCACCGCCGTGCCGCTGGCGATGAAGATGTCCTTGAACGGCGTCAGCCGGAAAATCCCGCGCAAGCCCAGTGACGGCGCCCACAGCCACCGGCGAAACTGCCACGACGACTCGGCGTACTCGTGATCGGCGAAGCGCCGCCCCGCTTCGAGCACCGCCACGCGGTATCCCTTCTCGCTCAGGCGCAGCGCGGAGACGCTCCCGCCGAAGCCGGAGCCGATGATGATCCAGTCGTAGTCGAATGCGCCGGCCGAGGCGGCGCGGCGGTCCAGCGGAGGCGGCGCGTCCACGGAAGCCGCGTGGCTCAGGGATCGCGATACGGCGACGCGCCGTGCCCGAGATCGCCGAAGATCTCGGCCGCGCTCTTGCGCCGCGGCGCGCCCGGCCGTCGATGCGCCGAAGGCAGCGGCGGCCGCTCCTCCGGCGGCAACAGGTCGTCCACCATCTGCACCAGCTGGTGGCTCAGGTGCCGGCCGTACTTGTACAGCGCCACGACGCGCTTGCGATTCCCGAGGAGGAAGGCGAGGATCGCCTGGTCGCGCTTGGCCGCGTTGCAGGCCCGGCAGCACAGCACCAGGTTGTCGCGGCGATCATACGCCGTCTGCCCGCGGCGCGGCGTGACATGGTCGAGCGTGATGGTGCGCACGGGCACGGCGCGCTCGCAATACGCGCACACCGGCCCGTGCTGCTCCAGCAGCCACTTCCGCGTGTCGTTGTACGCCGCGCGCCCGGTGGGGTGCGACGTCAGCGTCACCTTCGGCGCGGCCGCGTACGTCCCGCCCTTCTTGCGACGGGAGCGTCGGCGGCGCGCCGAACCGGCAGGTGGACGGGCGGTCATCGAGCCGACACCTATTGCTTCGCCGCCGCCTTCGCCTTCGTCACGTACCGCACGTCGTCGGGCGCATTGCCCTTGGGCCAGTCGTTCTCCTTCCCCGGGAAGTCAGGGCGCGGCCGCGAAAGCACGAAACCGGCCACGTCGTTCGCGATCGAGTCGGCCACGAAACCCGGCGCGTCGAACGGCATGTGGTGATGAACGAACGCCGCGATGATGCGCTGGCGCGCCATGCCGGAGGCGATGGTGAACGACCCCTTGCCCCACAGCGGCGGTCCAGGATTCTGCACGCCAAGATTCTTGCCGCCCAATCCGTCAGCGCCGTGGCACCGGGAGCAGTACAGCGAGAACTGCGTCTTGCCGCGCACCGTGTCCGCCGCGATCAGCGGCACCGAGTCCACCCCGAGGCCCGCGTGCGGCCCCTTCGGCAGCTCCTTCGACAGCCAGGTCATGTACGCCACGATGTCGCGCATCTCGGCGCTCGCCGCGTCGATCGGCTTGCCGTTCAATCCGCGCCGGAAGCAGTCATTGACCCGCTCCTCGAGCGTCACGGTCGTCCCCGTGCGATCCCATTCCGCGGGATACCGGTTTGCCACGCCGACCAGCGGGATGCCAAACGGCTTGCGACCCTTGCCGAGGTGGCACGAGGTGCAGTGCAGCTCGTTCCCCACGTGCGTCGGCAGTGAGTCCTTCGTGGCGACGAGCAGCGCCATGCCGCGCTTGATCGAAGCGCCCGCCGGATCCTGTGCGAGCAATGACTCGGCCGGCGCGGGGAGAAGCGTATCAGGCGCAGCACCCGCGGTCACCGCGGCTTGGTCTGCGCCACCACCGCACGCGACGGCGATGAGCGCGGCCGCGCACACGGCAGCGAGTGCGTGGAATGACGGGACGGGGCGAACCCCCTTGCGGAACAAATGCATAACCTCGCCTCGAGATTCAAAGAGGATGGACAATTCTGCCCGCGGAAACGCGTTCGCACCAGTCCCGCGATTCCCCGCACTTGGGTCCATCCGCCGGTGCGCTCCGCTACGGTCGTGGCGCGCGCCGCGCCGCCGCCACGGTCGGATACGCCACATCGGACGGCGGATCGCCGTTCGGCCAGTCGAACTGCTTCGGGGCGAAATCCGGACGCGGGCGCGCACCGATGAAGGCCGCCACGTCAAACGCCTCCTGCGAAGTCAGCCTGCCGGGCGCGTCGAAAGGCATCTGGCGTTTCGCGAACGCCGCCATCACCCGAACCCGCGCCATCCCGGAGCCAATGTTGAACGACCGGTCGCCCCAGAGCGGCGGGCCGGGATTCTCCACAGGCTGCCCCAGCAAGCCGCCGCCGTCCGGCGCGTGACAGCGCGCGCAATGCTGCGTGTACGCCACGCGCCCCCGCCCCGTGTCTGCGGCGATGGGGACGAGCGAGTCGATGCCCGTGCCACGCAACCGGACCCCGGATGCCGTGCCGCGCGAGAGCCACGACAGGTACATGACGATGTCCCGCATGTCGTCGCCGTCGGTCGGCAACGCCGTGCCGTTGAGGCTGCGCTGAATGCAGTCGTTGATACGATCTTCGATCCGCGCGACCCGACCCGCGCGCGAGCGGTACTGCGGGAAGCGGCCGTAGACGCCCACCCACGGCATCGCGAAGGCGCGGCGCCCTTCGTCGAGGTGGCAGGAGACGCAGCGCAGGTTCGCGCGCACATTCCCGGGCAGCGAATCGCGCGTGTGGGTCAGCAGAGCCAGCCCACGGCGCACCGAGCGACCGACCGAATCGTCCGCCAGGGACGCGAGCGACGGCGCCGACAGGTGCAGCGTGTCCGCGGTCGCCGACGCCTTTGGGGCGTCAGGGCCGCCACCGCAGGCCGACACGCAGAACACAACAAGGGCGCTGCCGAGCAAGCGGATGCGCATCCGGGGAATCTCGCCCGCGTCGCACGCGGCGGCAACGTGAAGCGCGACGCAGAGCGGCGCACGACGCGCCAGGGCCGGACGCCCTTCCCGAACCGAGGCGCGCGCAGCCAATTGACGCGTATGCTCATTCCTCTCGCCATCGCCCTGCAGGCGCGCGCCGCGACGCCGCCACTCCCTGCGCGCGTCGTCGCCGATAGCGGCGTCATCGCCACTGACCAGCGCGTGACGCCGGCCGGCGTGCAGTCGGTCTTCACCGGCCGCGTGGGCGGTGTTCGCTTTGGCGCCGGAACCAACGAGATCTGGGTCGCGGCGCCCGGTGGCGCCTACCGCCTCAACTGGACCGACAACAGCACGGTGGCGCATGGCGCATACGACGGACGCGCCGGCGTGCAGGGCGTTGCCTTCGATCCGGTCTCGGGGCGCGCGTTCGTCACCAGCGTCGGACGCCTCCCCGCCCCCAATCGCCTCCCCGGCCAGGCGGAGAAGCCCGGCGCGCGCGTCATCGCGCAGGTGCGCGCGTTCACCGGCTCCGTGGCCCTACCTGCCGCGGCGTCGGGCCCGCCAATGGCACGGCTCGCATTCCGCTCCGATTCCATTGGCGACTACCTCGCCGGTGCGCCCTCGGTCGCCAAGCGCCGGAACGCCTCCGGGCGCCGGCCCCTGGTCGTGCCGCTTCCCGCCAATGACCGCCTCGCGCTCTTCGACGCCGACGATGGCGCGCCACTCGGCGGCGTCGCCCTCGGCGTGCTCCCCGTCGCCAGCGTGACCAGCGATGATGGCAGCGCCGCGTGGGTGAGCGTCTTCGGTGGTCCCAAGCCGACCAGCCGCGATCGCGCGGCTCGGCAGTGCTGCGACCCGCGCGCCGAAGCGGTGCGCGTGGACGCGCGCGGAATCGCCGAACGCGGCAGCGTCGTGCGGGTCGACCTTCTCACCCGACGCGTGACGGCGCAGCTCGAGACCGGCCTGCACCCCACGGGACTCGCGTGGGACCAGGCACGCGGCCTGCTATACGTCGTCAACGGGAACTCCGACGACGTGACCGTCGTGGACACCCGCGCGGCGCAACGCATCGGCACCATCGCCGTCGCGCCGTTTCATGAGCGTCTCATCGGTCTCGCGCCGACCGCGGCGGCGCTCTCCCCCGACGGCCGCACCCTCTATGTCACACTCGGCGGCATCAATGCCGTGGCCGTGCTCGACGTGAGCGCGGGGACCGCCGCTGCGGCGAAGCTCACCGGGCTCATCCCCACCGGCTGGTACCCGACCTCCGTGGACGTCAGCGCGGACGGCACCACGCTCGCCGTCGGGACGCTGCTCGGCGTTGGGTCCGGTCAGGGCACGACGTCGGGACATCCCGGCGCCAAGGGCGGCTACGTGCACGCGAATCGCGGCTCGGTGAACGTCATCGCCGTGCCGACCAGCGCTCAGCTCACGGCCTACACCACGAGTGTGGCGCAGAACAACCGGCTCACCCTTACGCGCGACGCCGCGCGCGACCTCGCCCCGCGACGCGACGTCGCGGCGCGCGCGGTCCCCGAGCGTCCCGGCGAGCCCAGCCGCATCGAGCACGTGGTCTTCATCATTCGCGAAAACCGCACGTACGACCAGGTGCTCGGCGCGCTCGGCCGCGGCAAGGGTGATCCGTCGCTCGTGATGTACGGCCGCGACGTCACTCCCAACACGCACGCGCTCGCCGAGCAGTTCGTGACGCTCGACCATTTCTTCGCCAGCGGCGGCAACAGCGCCGATGGACACCAGTGGCTCACGCAGGCCAACGAAACGGAGTATCCGTATTGGCCGCTGTACCACGGACGCAGCTACCCCAGCGAAGGAGAGGATCCGCTCGCCTACTCCAGCGGCGGCTTCCTCTGGGAGGCGGCGCAGCGGCTTGGGCGCACCGTCACGGTCTTCGGCGAGTATGCGCCGTCGCCGCGCAACGAGAAGATCGAGGTCTTTCGCGCGGTGCTCGACGAGTGGCGCCGCCGCGACTCGCTCCCCGCCGGCTTCTTCCGCCGTCGCTTCGGCGGGATCTACCACACCCGCAGTGACATCCCGTCGTTGGACCGCGCGCTTGTGCGCGAGTATCCGGGATGGTCGATGGGTGTCCCCGACGTCGCCAAGGCCGAGGTGATCCTCGAGCACCTCCGCGACTGGGAAGCGGCCAAGGCGATGCCTAATCTCGTGATGGTCATCCTGCCCAACGACCACACGATGGGCACCAGCGAGGGTTGGTGCGCACCCCGGGCGTGCGTCGCCGACAATGATCTCGCGCTCGGCAAGATCGTCGAGGGGCTGAGCCACTCGTCGTTCTGGCCCAAGATGGCGATCCTCGTCGTGGAGGACGACGCGCAGGATGCGGTGGACCACATCGATGGACATCGCACCGTGGCGTTGGTGGCAAGCCCGTGGGCGCGGCGCGGCATCGTTGACAGCACGTTTTACAGCCAGCCGTCGATGGTGAAGACCATCGAGTTGATGCTCGGCCTGCCGGCGCTCTCGATGTACGACCTCGTCGCCACCGACATGCGGGCGAGCTTCCTCGCCCCCGCGGAGGCGCCCGACCTCACGCCGTTCCGCGCGCTTGTCCCGCAGCAGCGACTCGACGAGTACAACGTGAAGGTGGGGAGCATTGCGGGGCCGTTCGCGCAACAACGTCGCGACGCGGCGCGCGCCAGCGCGCGAATGAACTTCGCCGACCCCGACGCCGCTCCGTCCGACCGGCTGAACCGCATCCTGTGGCACGACGCCCGCGGCTGGGGCACGCCCTATCCCGGCGTGAAGCGCGCCGTCTTCTTCCCCCTGAGCATCC
>VHBQ01000037.1 GCA_016871855.1 Gemmatimonadota bacterium | reverse complement strand
GCGGCGCGGCAGCACCACTTGGTCTCGTGCCACGAGAGCGGGATACCCGTCGCCACGCGGGCCAGCGCGCCGATGCCGCGGAGCATCCGCCCGACGGAACGGTCGTGCAGCGTGCGCGGCGCGCCGAGCGCGAGCCGGCCGGCCGCGCAGTCGAGGCCGTCATCGCGCACGGTGGCATCCGTGTGCACCGCGCCGTCGGCCACCACCCAGCGGCTCGGCAGGGCGCCCCGCCAGTCGATCCAGGTGACGCCCACCGCGGCATCGTCGCTGATGAAGCGTCCCCAGCGAAGCTCATCGATCGGGAGCGCGCTCGGCGGAACCGTCATCGTCAGGCGCTCGACATAGCCCGTGCCGGCGGTGGAGACGCCGTCGCGGTCGATCCGCGCCCGCGCCGTCGGCGCGAGGCACTCCCAGACGATGCGCCCGGATTCGCCGTCGAAGAGCGTGCGGGTCACGGGCGCGGCCGACGGTTCATGGATCGTCTCAAGTCCCAACGGCTCGGAGCGCCAGGCGATGTGCCCGTCGGCGATCATTGGGGCCGGGACGCCGCGCAAGCTCGACCGTTCGTCGGGCGCGCGGCCGACGGTGTAGCGCGTCACGTTGTGCCACGACAGGGAGAGGCCCAGCCAGTCGAGCGACGTCCAGTAGGCAATGGTCGCGTCGCCCGACGGTTCGACGGCGTCGAGGTACCACTTCACGAGTTCAAACGCGCGCGGTGGCGTCTGCTATTTCCCCCCGGTGGGGCGCTTGAGGTACTTGCCGTACCAGTCGAGGACGCGCTGGTGGTAGTCCGTGAACTCCGCTTCGGTCGTGTTCGGCGTCCCGTGGCCGCCGTTGACGTAGTTCGCCCAGACGACGGGCTTCCCGAGCCGACGCAGGGCGTAGTACATCTCGCGCGTGTTGAGCGCCGGCACGTTGTGGTCCTCACCGCCGGTCATCAGCAACAGCGGCGTCTTGATGCGATCGGCGAACATGATCGCCGAGTGCTCGACGTACTTCTGCGGCTGCTGCCACAGCGTGGCGCCGATGCGATCTTGGCTCTTCTCCGCCGCGTGGATGTTGCGCACGCCGAGGCGCGGAGAGTCGGTGTAGAAGGAGATGATGTCCACCTTGCCGCTCATATTGATGGCCGCCTTGAAGCGGTCCGTATACGTGATGAGCAGGTTGGTGGCGTAGCCGCCGTAACTGGTGCCGTGCACGCCGAGACGCGCGCTGTCGGCGATGCCCAGTCGGATCACCTCGTTCGCCGCGGCGAGCACGCCCTTCTGCCACGCTTCGCCCGGGAAGCCGATCTCGAATCCGACGCTCGGCTTCACCACCGCGTAGCCATTGGAGGCGAGCAGGTTGGCGACCGGATCCGGGGTGTCGTCGAAGAAGTCCTCGTAGATGAGGAAGACCGTGGGGAGCTTCTCGCCGGAGACGACCGACGCGGGGAGGAAGACGACGCCATGGCGCGTTTTGCCGTCCGCGTCGAGGTAGCTGATCAGGCGGGTCTTGGCGAACGGCTTCTGCGCCAGCTGCGGGTTGCTCTCCACGACACGGCGCAGGCCGCCGAGCGCGGCGTCACCCACGTACACGTCGGCGACGCGATTGCCGTCGGCGATGGCGAGGACGGCGGTCGAGCCGTCCTTCGAGAGCCGAAGGCCGGTGAAGAACTTCGCGCCGCGGGCCAGTTCGGCCATCTGCTTCGCGGTGCGGTCGAAGCGCATGACGGCCCGGTTCCACGTGGTGCGCGCGCTCTGCGAGAAATAGAGGTAGCGCCCGTCGTGGCTCCACGTGATGGACTGCGTGCGCGGCTGGGTCATATCCGAGTCGGAGGCGGCGACGACCAGCTCCCTGTTGCCGCTCGCGACGTCCACGACCCAGAAGCCCTCGGAGTTCTGCGCGAGCAGGGCATCGCCCACCGGACTCCAGCGCACCACGCTGAAGCGCTCCTTCGCGCGCTGCGCGCGGGCGGCGGCGGTGGTGTCGGGCGTCGCCGCGGCGGCGCCACGCGCAGCGGGCGCCGGACCGAGCAAGTGCCGTGTGGCGGTATCGCCGATGGTGCCGATGGAGACGCGCCCCTCCCGCGTGAGGGCGAACGTGCGGCCGTCGTCAGCCCAGTTCAGGTTGAGCCCCTTCAGCGACGGCTGGAGCACGCGGTCCGCCGTGTCGCCCACCGCGCGCGTGACCAGCTTCCACTCACGGCCGCCGATCACGTCGTAGTCGGTCTTCTTGGTGATGTCCTCCTGCACGGTGATCGCGCGGCCATCCTTGGCCAGTGTCCAGGGGCCGATCACTCCGGTAGGGCGCAGCGTGGTGATCGCACCGGTGGCCGGTGTCCACGCGACCACGGCGCGCTCCGCCGACATCCGGTTCATCGCGTCCCACTCGAGAAAGTCGGCGCTGCCGTCGAGCACGGTCACGGGTCCCTTGGTGAGTTCCACGAAGCGCGCCTTCGCCTTCACCTTCCACGCGTCAGCGCGCACGGCGAAGGCGAGCGACTTGCCGTCGTCGCTCCAGCGCAGCTCGGTGTTCTCGGCGATGTACTGCCCGGCGGGGAGCTTGGCAGCGGTCACCGCGCCGTTGGCGCGATCCCAGAGCCCGAGCTGAAGGGCCTCGTTCTCCACGGTGAGGATGGCCAGCTTGGTCCCGTCCGGCGACCAGAGGGCGGTCCGCACCATGCGCTTGCCCTTGAAGACCTCGCGTTGGGCCAGTGAGCGCGTGTCGATCACGACGAGCCGAACCGCGGCGGAGCGGACGTATGTTGGATCGCCGGTGCGGCTCGCTTCGGCTCCCAGGTTGTCGCGGCGTTGCGCGATGGTCATCGCGAGCCAGCGCCCGTCGCTGGAGAGGTCGGCGACGCTCGCCGTGGTGATGTCGAGCAGGTCGCGGATGGTCAGCGAGTCGGCGCTTGGACTCTGGACGGCGGTCGCGGGCTGGGCCGGCAGCGCGACGGCGACGGCCGCGGAGAGGGCGAACGCCACCGCGTGCA
The DNA here is from genome assembly GCA_016871855.1 of Gemmatimonadota bacterium. Classification (GTDB taxonomy): domain Bacteria; phylum Gemmatimonadota; class Gemmatimonadetes; order Gemmatimonadales; family Gemmatimonadaceae; genus PNKL01. The sequence goes on along the minus strand of VHBQ01000037.1, from coordinate 24,305 downwards.
GGCGAGCCGCGCGGCGGGTGAAGGAGCGTTGTACGGGCACGACTGGCTCGGCGTCAGAGGTTGGTGTTGCGATGCGGGCCACCTACGGAATCACCTTTGGGCCCAGCGTGTACTTGGCGATCCACTCGTACTCGCGCTTCATCCGGTCGCGCTGGTGATAGTACTCCTGGAAGCCATGTCCTTCGCGGGGATAGAAGACCAACTCGACCGTCTTGCCGCGGTCCTTGAGCGCGCGGTAGAACTCCATCGGCTGCCCGATCGGCACGCGCTCGTCGTTGCTCCCATGCAGGATGAGCAGGGGGGTGGTCACCCGATCGCTGTAACTGATGGCCGAACGCTCGAGGTAGAACTTGATGGAGGGATTGACCAACGAGCCGTCGTACTGCGGCACGCCATTGAAGAACGTGTTGATGTACCCGGGGATATCGGTGGTGCCGGCCATGGACAGCAGCGACGGCAGGCCGGCGCCCATCATCGCCGCCTTGAAGCGCCCGGTCTGCGAGACGACCCACGACGTCATGTAGCCGCCGTAGCTCCAACCCTCGAAGGCCATCTTCGTCGAGTCCACGATGCCGCGCTGGATGAGCGCGTCCACGCCGGTCATGATATCGCGGTAGTCGCCGCCCCCCCAGTCGGGGATATTGCCGCGCATGAACTTCTCGCCGTAGCCCGTGCTGCCTCGCGGATTGGGATACAGCACTGCCCAACCCTGGCCAGCCCAGGTCTGGCCCGGGCTGGAGCCGCCCCGGAAAGACGCGAGATGCGCCGCCGTGGGGCCTCCGTGCGCCGAGACGAGCAGGGGCACCTTCGCGCCGGCCGTGTAGCCGACCGGCTTCAGCAGCACGCCCTCCACCGGCCAGCCGTCCTTGCTCTTCCACGTGACAACCTCGGACTGTCCGAGCGCACGGTCGGCGAGCCACGGGTTGGTGTTCGTGACTCGGCGCGGCGTCGCGCCAAGGCCCTCGGCCACGTACACCTCGGCGGGCCACTCGGCGGAGTCGAGGAGCAGGGCAACGCGCGCGCCGTCCTTGGACAGCGAGAACGCGCCGATGACCTGCGATCCGATGAGGCGAGTGTACGACTTGCTGGCGAGCACGTACTCGAAAACCGACATGTAGACGCGGTCGCCGGCCGAGAAGTACAGGCGCGACCCGTCACGCGACCAGCGGGCCGAACCCGCGCTCACATCGAAGCCCTTCTGCCCGTGATTGGTCAGCACCTTGCTTGCCACGTCGTACGTTACGATGACGGCGTTGCGAATGGTGCGTGGCGGAATGCCGTCCTTGTGCGGCGGCCACTCCTGCGGGCTCACCGTGAACGCCAGGGTCTTGCCGTCAGGCGAGAACAGCGGGGTGCTTTCCACGTCGTGCTGCGTCGTGATGGCTTGCACCTGTCGCGAGGCGATGTCCACCATGTAGGCGTCGCGGCGTTCGTCACGAATCATCGGCGTCGGGGAGGCATCGAAGGCCAAGAGTCGGCCGTCCGGCGACCACGATGGGGCGCCGCGCACGGTGAACGCCCCGCTCGTGATCTTCGTGGCCTGCTTGGACTCGACGTCCACGATCCAGAGGTGCGCCAGCCGGAAGTCGCCCTCGTACACCTTGGCATCGTCGCGGCGGCGCGCCTTGGCCTCGGCGTCGCGCGTCAGCGAATCGGTCGTGAGGTACGCGATCCGTTTGCCATCGGGGCTCCACGCATACGCCGTCACGCCGTCGCGGGCCGTGGTCACCTGCCACGACTCGCCGCCGTCGGCGGGGAGAAGCCACAGCTGCGAGCGCGGCGCGTCCTCGCCGGTGCCGGCGCCGCGCGCGGCCGTGAAGGCGATCTGCGCGCCGTCGGGCGACCACTGCGCGTTGGACTCGCCACGCTCGCCGAAGGTCAGTTGGCGCGCCGCGCCGCCGGCCGCGGGCACCACCCAGATGTGGGAGCGGCGCTCGTGACGATCGCCGAGCGCGGTGTCGCCGCGCGCCGGGTTGGCATTCGGGTGCTCCCAGCCGGTCACGGTGTAGAGGATGCGATCGCCCGACGGGGAGATGGCGACGCCGCCCACTGACTTGAGGCGCATGACGTCATCGTCGGTGTACGGGCGTTTCGCCTGTGCCAGCGCCATCGCCGGAAGGAGCGCGACGGCGATGAGGCAGAGCACGGCAACGGCGGGGCGGCGCGGAAGGGAGCGGGGCATGGCGGTCCTTGAGGGTGCGGGTGATCTGAGTGCGCGCCCGAATTTGGGGCGCGCTGGAGCGCGCGACTAGAGCGGAAGGGCGGCCAGGGCTGGCGCCGCGGGCACCGCGCGCCGAAAATGAGGCGTCACTCGCCCACCGGATCCCATGCGCCGACTCCTCGCCATCGCCCTGCTTTCCGCGCCGATCGCCCTCCTGGCGCAGCAACCCTCGCCAGCGAAGCGCTGGTTCAAGGGCAACACGCACACGCACACCATCAACAGCGACGGCGACTCGTCGCCTGACGATGTGGCGAAGTGGTACAAGGAGCACGGCTACCATTTCCTGGTCCTCACCGACCACAACCTCCTGACCAGCGTGGAAGGCATCAACGCGGTCCTGGGTCTCGACCAGAGGTTCCTGGTGATCCGCGGAGAAGAAGTCACCGACCAGTTCGAGAAGAAGCCGATCCACATCAACGGCCTCGATCCGGCGCGCCTCATCGCGCCGCAGGGCGGGACGAGCGTGCTCGATGTGATCCAGCGGAACGTGGACGCGATCCGCGCCGCGGGGGCCGTGCCGCACATCAACCACCCGAACTTCGGGTGGGCCGTCACGCCCGACGAACTGAAACAGGTGAAGAACAACAAGCTCTTCGAGATCTTCAACGGCCACCCGATGGTGAACAACCTCGGCGGCGGCGGAATGCCCGGGCTCGAGGAAGCGTGGGACGCGATCCTGACGAGCGGCGTCACGCTGTACGGGATCGCCGTGGACGATGCCCACCATTTCAAGCGGCCCGACGACCGCACCGCATCGCGTCCGGGGCAGGGATGGGTGGTGGTGCGCGCGGAGCGGCTTGAGGCCAAGGCGCTGCTCGAGGCGCTGGAGCGCGGCGACTTCTACGCGAGCACGGGCGTCGAGCTCAGCGACTACGAGGCCAACGCCAAGTCCATCACGATCACCGTGAAGCCCAACAGCTACAGCAAGTACCGCATCCAGTTCATCGGGAACGGCGGCAAGCTGCTGCAGGAGTCGCTGGCGAGCCCGGCAACGTACGCGATCCGCGGCGACGAGGGGTATGTGCGCGCGCGGATCGTGGAGTCGAACGGACTGATGGCCTGGACGCAGCCGGTGCGCGTCAGCTCAAGTCGCTGAACCAACGGTCACACGAACGAGCGCCCGCACCGTGACGGTGCGGGCGCTCGCCGCTTGTGGTCGCGCGCGGCACTGCGCCGCTATGGCCAGACCGCGGGTGGTGTCATCGGCGCCGAGAGGCAGCCGCTGGGTCCGATGCCACGCCATAGGGTCGGGTTCACCAAACTCGACTGCCCCTCCGTCAGCGCGATCGCGCAGCCACCGGGCGGACCTGTGATGGCGATCACGCGTCGCCCGAGCGGGACCCACCGGAGCATCTCGCGCCATTCCTGGCCATCCCAGCGGGCGATCATGCCGTAGTCGGAGCCGAGGTAGACTTCCTTCGGTCCACGTGCCCAGATGCCGATCTGGAAGAGCAGAGGTGCCCCCGTACTAGGCGAGCGCGACCGCATGAAACCCGGGTCGCCGCCCAGGTTCACGTCGGACCATTGCGTGCCGTCGTAGCGAATAACCACGCTATCGCCAACGGCCCACACGTTGGAGGCGCTGCTGCCGGAGAGCCGGACGAGCAAGCGGCTGGTCGGGCTGGACATCGGCGACCACGAGGTGCCATTGAAGCGTACGATCTTCCCGCCGCTGCCGACGGCGAAGATGTTCGACGCCGAGCTTCCCCAGATGCCGTACATGCCCGCCGCCTGGTACTCGAGGACGCATCCTGCGCCGCTCTTGCAGCGGGTGATGCCGGCGTCGCCGGCGATCCAGACGTCGGACCCGGCGCCCCACACGCCATTGTAGCTCTCGCTCGCGCTCACGACCGGCTTGTTCGCGTCGCTGACCACGCTCCAGGCCGTCCCGTTGTAGCGGAGGATGGTGCCCGAGGTGCCGACCGCCCAGACATTGCTGGGGCCGTCGCTCCAGACGCCTTGCAGAAGTCGTACGGACGCGACGCCCGCCGGTGGCTTGTCCACGGTCCATTTACTGCCGTCCCACCGCGCGAGGAAGAGGTTCCATCCGACCGCGAACGCGCTCGAAGCAGAGGTCATGCTCGCATCGCGCAGCGCGGGCTGGTAGCTCAGGACCGTGACGCCTGACGACGTCACGCGCTCGAGGCGACCGAACGCACTCTTCACGTACGCGGCGCCGCCGCGTGGATCGACCCACGGTCGGCTGGCCGACTGGGTGAAGCGTGTGCGCCCGACCTCCTGCCAGGTGCTGCCATCAAACCGATAGTAGGCGCGGTCGGTGACGGCGCTGTCGGCCCAGGCCCAGATCTCGTTCGCGGAAAGCACGCCCCACCGGATCAGGCGGCCGGTCCCGAGGCCGGACGTCGGCATCTGGGTCCAGCCCGAGCCGTTCCACTTGAGCAGTGGGCCATTGGCCGTGAGCACGAACGCCTGCCCCGGGGCGGGGCATTGGAGGTCGAGCTTGCCGGCCGATGTGGGACCAGGCACGGATGTCCACGAGCTGCCGTTGAAGCGGTACAGCGCGCCGGAGACCGAACTGGCGGCGAACGCTTCCGACGGGCCGGTGATGCACACGCCATCGAGGTAGCCTGCGCCGGGGAGGGTGTAGTTCTGCCAGGTGGAGGTGTTGCCGATCCAGACGACACCGCGGCTGCTCCCTGCGATGACGTGCTTGGAAGATCCGGACGTCGACGCGCCGACGGAGACGATGGAGTCGGTGATCCCTCCCATCCGGCTGAACGCGCTTCCGTCGTACCGGAAGAGCCCTGAGGTCGCCGCGAGAAATACGTCATTCGCCGCGAATGCGGCGACATCTAGGAATAGACTGCCGTTCCCCGCCGCCGTGCCAACGACGGCGCGCCACTGCCCGCCCTCGAAGAGCTGCAACTGCGGGTAGCCGATGCTCGCCGTCTTGTTCGGGTCGGGGCCGACGGACAGCGAGAAGATGATGGGCGCGCCTGTGCCCGAAGCCACCCCGGCAATGGGGGTATGTCCCGACGGCATGTTAACGTAGCCCGGGCTGACCGCGCCGCCCAATCGCAGTGCCTCGTCCGGCTGCCACTCAACGACGCCAAAGCGCGACAGCGACAGGTCGACGGGCGGAATGACCGGCGCGCGGCCCGGCACCACATCGTACGGCCCCATCGGGAAGGCGTAGTCGAGCGCGCGCCGCATCGGATCGGCGTCGCTCGTGTCCTTCATGACATCAACCGAGTCTGGCGTAATGATCGCCGCGAGGTACATCGAACAGCCGTCCTTCGAACCAAGGCGCGTGGGGTCGGCGAGACAGGGCGAGATGTCCACGGGAAGCGTGATCTGCTGCGTTCCCTGCACGACCCGCGTCCACTTGGCGGTCAGGATGCGCATGCCATCGTCGCCCCTGTCTTTGTCCTTCGAGGGCCCGAGGTAGATGGCTGCGGTGAGCAGGTAGAGCGGCGACGCGCTGACCTGCGCCGGCAGGTTGGTGGCGGTGATCTGCAGCGCGATGCGCGGCGAGAGCGCCGCGCGGCTGCCGGTCAGTTCCTTGTCGGCACAGGCCACCACCAAGGCGGCGCTCACCAGCGCCGCGGCGGCGCGCGTGGCGCCGGAGGTCATGAAGCGTGTCATCGCGCCTCCCGGCGAGAGGAGACTGAGAAGCCGATCGTCGCGCCGAACCCGGTGGTTGACGTCACGCCGGTGTCGAAGGTGCCGTACTGGCCATTGATGGTGAAGCGCGTCAGCGTAGACGTCCCCGCGCGCTCCAGTCCGATGGTGACCCCGGCCGCGGTTACCGCGGCGCCCACGAGCGCATCGGTGAACGTCAGCCCGGAATGCCAACGCGCGTCGGCGCCGATGATGAAGCCCATGCCGGTGGTGCCGCCGCGCACGCCACCCAGCGACCCCTCGAGATACGTGCCTGACGAGCCGGACACCTTCGCGCCGGTCGCGTCGGTGAACTCAGAGCGCAAGCGCGCCGCGATGTTCAACCCCGCCGCGCGCCAGCCCGACGCCCCGAAGTCCATCTGCGAACTCAGCGTGAACTGCGGCCCAAGCGTGTAGTCGTTCGACGCGTCCGCGGCATCCGCGAGCCGCACCTGGTCTTCGGAGAACACGTCGCCGACGAAGAGCAACGACCACCGCCCCTCGCCCAGAGCTCGATCGAGGCCGGCCGTGACGTGGATAGCCGTTCCGGGCGTCACCTTGGTCTCCGAGCGCCCCGTGGACAGCGCGAGGGCGATCGGCGAGTACTCGGTGCGCTGCTCCGCGGAGGCGCCGAGCGCGATGGCCCAATCCTCGCCCTCAAACGCGCGCACGAAGCCCAGCGTCATGCCGGCGCCGGTGCCAAAGGCGCCAATGGGCATTCGAAGGGCGGGAGCGCCAACAACCTGCAACGCCGATGTCTCGTCGGCGTCGAGTCCCGTCTTTCCCACGGGGAGGTTGAAGCCGGCGGTGAGTTGCAGCGCGTCGCTGAACAGCGGGCCGGTGAGCCGGAGCTTCACGTCCGTGGGACCGGCGATGGTCACCGCGCGATCCTCGCCCTGCCCATCGTCACCTGCCGAGAAGTGCACGGCGCCAACGGCGCCCGCGCCACTCAGGTCCACACTCCACCGCCCAACGGTGCCGCGCATCCGGAATGGCACCGCGGCTTCCACCACGTTCGCCACGCGACCCGCCGCCTGCGGAATGGGCGTGGAGAAGTGCCACGCGCTGATGGCCGTCGCCACGCCCCACCCGCCGGCGGGAAGGAGCGACTCCTGCGCGCCCGCGGTCGTTCCGCAGACGGCCAGCGTCGCGATGAGGTACGTCAGGCGGCGCGTCACGGCGTCACCCGCACGGTGATGAGAATCTGTAGAACGGAGCTGGCGGCGAGCGGCGCGTCCACCGCTTCGGGCGGACGCGTCAGCACCGGGGCATTCACCGCCTGCGCGGTGAGGTCGAGCACGCGGGCCACGCTGCTGGCGCGTTGCGCCGAGGGCGCCGGCGCGGCCGCGGCCTGCGATCGGGCGGCGGAGAACGCCGCATCAAGCCGTGCCGCGTCCTCAAACGCGGCCGTCGCGCCGGCGGCGTCGCCGCGCGCCTCGGCCTGCACGCCGCGCCCATAGGCAACGAGCGCCGCGAGCTGCGTGGTCTGCCGCTGCTCGATGCGTTGGCGCTGGGCGGGCGTGAGCTGGATACCCAGCCGCTCGAAGATCAGGAGGGCCAGCGCCTTCTCCGCGTCGATGACGCGGCCGAGCGGCGCATCGGCGTATACGAGTTCCTGCACGGTGCCGGCGATGGCGTCGACGACGCGCGCGCTCAGGCGCACCGCGCCGTCGGTGCCGCTGCGCGATGCGCTGCCGATCAGAATCTGCCGGGCACCGACCAGCCGCCCAACGCGCGGCGCTTGCCGCGGATCGGCGATTCCCTGATCCACGAGGTCGAGCTCGCGCAGGATCGCGTTCGTTTGCACGCGCTCGACGAGCTTGAGCGCTGGCGAGACGGCGAGATCGGCCGACAGCAGGTCAGCGAGGCCGAATCCGAGCGGTCGCAGCAGCGTGTCCGACTCGGCGACGCTGAACGGGGTGACGGCAAAGGTGCGGGGCGGAATCTTGGCCGGGTCGAGCGTCGCCTCTCGGGCCAGCGCGGCCTTGGCAGCTTTGTCGGCGTCGGTGATGAGGGTCGCGCGTCGCGCGACGGGGGTGCTGGCGCAGGCCATCACGGCAAGCGCTGCAAGGGCGCTGGCGAGAAGCGGCGCGCATCGTCTCGCCGCCACGACGGGATGGACGGAGACGGAACGCATAGGGCGCATGGCGTTCGGGGATGGGGGGACAGCTGGTGCGACGAACTTGTAGTGCATGATTTACGGGCCGTACCCCACGCCCGCAACTTGCCAGCTACCCGCGATAGCGTGCGCCGGTTGCATCCGGCGCGATGGCGCGGGTCACGCGCGCGCAGACATAGAGCGCGATGCCCCACGCCACTGCGATACGGAGCAGGGCGGGGAGGAGCCAGGGCGGCGACATCCAGGCTACCACGCTGCCCGACGTGAACCGCGCGTAGGTGTCGCTCCAGACCTACGCGCCCGCGACGGCGAGGCCAAACCCCGTCAGCGGCCACTGCCAAGCCGCTCCGAGCATGCAGGCGAACCAGCCGGCCTGATAGAGGAGGTAGTTGACGAGGGTTGAGTGGCGCACGAAAAGGTAATGCCCCGCGCTCAGCGTGAGCGGCGCCCTCTTGCGCAACGGAAGAACTGCGCGTGCCGTGCAACGCAGCAAGCGTGTTGCCAATTCATCGATGGCGCCGTCGAACAATTGAATCGCACGTATAGGTATGGCGCATTTCGATAAAGGTCTTAGATTGCTCGAATCGCTTACGCAGGCCAACGCTCGACCATTCCGGGATGACGATTCGTTCGTCATCGTCGGCCGACGCCTGACTCATGACTGATCCGCAAAGGCTTCAGGTTGTTTCCCCGCTCCCCGAGCATCCGCCGGGAGCCATCGTCCACTGCGACTTCGAACTCGTCGGCGTGCTCGTCACGCACGATTGGCGGCGGCTCATTGCGTTGAGTCCGATCGCGGCGGGCACGAGGATTCTCACCCTCGAGGGCCGCGTGTATGCGCGGCCGACGCGCCATTCCGTGCAGGTGGGGCCCGACCTGCACATCGATGCCGCGAATCGCCGGAACGGCAGCGACACCCTGCGCCGCTATCCGTACCGGTTCATGGACCACGCCTGCGACCCGACGGCGATCATTCGGGGACGGCACGTCATCGCGCGGCGCGATATTGCCGCCGGCGAGGCGGTGACCTTCAACTACAACACCACCGAGCTTGAGCTGTCGGAGCCGTTCCGCTGCCGGTGCGAGAGCGCGATGTGCGTTGGGCTCGTGCGTGGTGCGAAGCACCTGACGGCAAGCCAGCGCGCGCTGATTGCCAATTGGATGGCCGACTATCTGCGGCGTGGTGCGAAGCACCTGACGGCAAGCCAGCGCGCGCTGATTGCCAATTGGATGGCCGACTATCTGCGGTAGTACAGACGGTTGACGGTTGACGGTTGACGGTGGACGGTGGACGGTGGACGGTAGAAGGGAGACGGGAGCTGGCGGCCACGACTGCCAGCTCCCGTCTCTGCTTCACCGTCCGTTTTCCACCATCCACCGTCCACCGTCCACCGTCTACCGTCCACCGTCTACCGTCCACCGTCTACCGTCCTCCCCCGCCGCGCATCGCCCGCGCGATCGCCTCCTCCGCCAACGGCGCCATCACCCGATAGCCGGCCTCGCTGGGGTGTACGCCATCGTACGACAGTGAAGCGGGCAGGCCGCCGCGTGCGTCAACCATCGCCGAGTGGTAGTCGAGATACGTCTCCCCCACGGACTCGGCGTACCGCTTCATCCAGGCATTGAGGGTGATGATCCTCGGCGCCGGCTCGAGGCCCCGCTTCCACGGGTAATCGAACACGGGCAGGACGGACGCGAGCACCACGCGGATGCCGTGCGCCTTGGCGATCTCGGTCATCGCCTCCAGGTTGGCCTCGATCATCTCGAGCGTGGACGGCCCGGTGTTCCCCGCGATGTCATTGGTGCCGGCGAGGATGACCACCACGCGCGGCTGCAGCGCCACGACGTCCTGATGGAAGCGCACGAGCATCTGGGGCGTGGTCTGCCCGCTGATGCCGCGGCCTATGTACGGCTTGCCCGGGAACATCACCGGGAAGTGCCGCGCCCACGAGTCAGTGATGGAGTTGCCGTAGAAGACCACCCGCTGCTCGCCTGGCTTCGGCGCGCCAATCGAATCGTTGGCGGCGCGATAGCGACGCAGGCCCGCCCAGTCGTTGCGCAGGCGTTCCAGCGCGGCGGAGTCGCGGGCGGCCGGCGACGCGCTCGCCGGGGCAGGGGCGGGAGCCGGCGGGCGACGGACGATGGACCCGCACGCGGTGGCGAGCAGCACGCCCGCCGTCAGGGAGACAAAACGCATGCGGACAAGGTATCCGTCCCCTCGGGCAACGGCCATCACGTTGTCGCCGAGTCCCCGCACCGCACTCTGCTCCCTGCACCCTGCACTCAGTATTCCGCGTACCCCGCCTGATGCACATCCCCCACCGCCCGTCCCGACGGATCGGTCATCCGGGAGAAGGCAGCGTCCCAACGGAGGGCGGTTTCGGTGCTGCATGCCACGCTGCGCTCCCACGGCACGCAGTTGACGGCCGTGGCGCTGGGGAAGTGCTGCTCGAAGAGCTGACGATACAGATAGGCCTCCTTCGTCTCCGGCGTCTTCACCGGGAACCGTTCGGCCGCGCCGCGCAGCATCGCGTCGGAGATCTCGCGCTCGGCGAACGCCTTGATGCCGTCAATCCAGGCGTAGCCCACGCCGTCAGAGAACTGTTCCTTCTGTCGCCAGAGCACGTCGTCGGGAATGGCGCCGGCAAAGGCGTGGCGCAGGGGGAACTTCTCGATGGGACGCGGGCGCGGCGCGTTGCGCGGCAGCTTGTGCGACGGGTCCATCGCCATGGCCACGTCGAGGAACTCCCGGTCGAGGAAGGGGACCCGCACCTCCACACCCCAGGCGGCGCCGGCCTTGTTGGCGCGCGCGCAGTCGTACAGGTGCAGTTTCTGCAGCTTGCGCACGCTCTCGGCGTGCAGCTCGGGGCCGTCAGGCGCCTTGTGAAAGTACAGGTAGCCGCCAAAGATCTCGTCCGCCCCTTCGCCGCTCAGCACCATCTTGATCCCCATCGCGCGGATCTTTCGCATCATCAGGTACATGGGCGTGGACGCGCGGATCGTGGTGATGTCAAAAGTCTCAAGGTGATAAATGACGTCAGACAGCGCGTCGAGGCCTTCCTGGACGGTGAAATGGATCTCGTGATGGATGGCGCCGATGTGCTCGGCGACCTTTCGCGCCGGGGCGAGGTCCGGTGCGCCGGCGAGTCCGACGGCGAAGGAGTGAATGCGCGGCCACCAGCTGGGACCAGTGTCCCCGTCCTCGACGCGGGCCTCGCGATACTGGGCGGCGATGGCGGCGACCAGCGAGGAGTCCACGCCGCCGCTGATGAGCACGCCGTAGGGCACGTCGCACATCAACTGCCGGTGCACGGCGGCCTCGAGCGCGGTCCGAAGCGCCGTCGCGTCGTACGCCGCACGCGGCACCTGCTCCTCCACGCCCCACGTCGGCTCATAGTAGCGCTGGAAGCCCTTCTCGGCTTCGTGCCCAAGGTAGAAGTGCCCGGGCGGGAACTCGCGAATGCGCTCGCAGACGCCGACGAGCGCCTTCATCTCGGACGCGACGTACAGGTGCTCGTGTCGATCCCAGCCGACGTACAGCGGAATGACGCCAATGGGGTCGCGCGCGATCAGGTGCGTGCCGCGCCGCGGGTCGTGCAGGACGAAGGCGAAGATGCCGTTCATCTGGTTGAGGAACTCACGCGGCGACCGTTCATCGTAGAGGTAGAGGATGACCTCGCAGTCCGACCGTGTTTGGAAGTCGTGCGCCTGGGCGAGTCCGCGGCGGAGCGCCTGATGGTTGTAGATCTCGCCATTCACGGCGAGCACGGCGCCGGTGCGGCGGTCCACGAGCGGCTGCGCGCCGTGTTCGACGTCCACGATGGAGAGGCGCTCGTGGGCGAGAATGGCGCGGTCGTCGCTGTAGATGCCGCTCCAGTCAGGGCCACGGTGCCGAATGGTGCGCGCCCGGGCCAGCGCCTGGCGGCGCAGCGACGGCACGTCGCTGCGCGACGCGTCGAGTCCGAGGATGGAGAGGATGCCGCACATGGAGGAACTCCTGGCAAAAGAAGAACCCCCGATTCGCGCCGGCGAATCGGGGGTGGTCCGGAAACAGGGTCTGGGTGACGCGCCCTAGCCGGCCCACGCGCGATTCGCGCGGGGGTTCCGATTATTGCGATTGAAGCGGCGGGCGGCGGTCATGGTCAGCGAAGGCTAGTGGTCCTGTCCATCAGGGTCAAGCGGCACACGGGCGCGCGCGGGCTCAGCCCGTCAGCTCGTCATAGGCCGCCCCCAGCACGCGCGCGGTCAGCGCCCCATGGTCGGGGAAGTTGCGCAGCGGGTCGGTGGTCCTAAGAGTATCGTCACGAGACTTGCCGGCCTTGATCTCGCCGCGCACGAACTCGAGCAGGGCGAGCAGGAAGTCACGCTGGACCAGCAGGTCGGCGCGGCTCCCGGTGGCCGGGAAGTTCGCCCCGGCGTGTCCGAAGATGTAGATCGTGTCGGCCGTGTGGTCGGCGAGCACGCCGTCGAGCACCTTGGCCCAGCCGGCGATGGACGCACCGCCGGGCATGTCAATGACCGGCATGCGACGGTTGAAAATGAGATCGCCCATGTGCACGACGTTGGCCTTCTCAAAGGTCGTCACCGAGTCGCCGCTGGTGTGCGCCGCGCCATAGTAGCGCAGGGCCATCACTTCGTCGCCCACCGGCTCGCGCCAGGTGCGCTCGAAGGTGGTGTCGGCCACCACCTGCTGCTCGGGTGGCACCGGCGGCGTGGGAGCCGGCCGCGGCGGCGCGCCCGGCGCGGGCGCGGGCGGTGGCGGCGCATTCCTGAACGCGTTCACGGCGCGCTCGGCCGCCTCGCAATGGAGGCGCGGCACGTTGGCGTGCGCGAGGATCTTGCGCGCCGCCGGGCGAAACACACCGTTGCCGCCCGTGTGATCCCCGTGATGATGGGTGTTCACGAGGTAATCCACCTGCCGGCCGTTGCTTCGGCCATTCACGGCATCAAGGCAGGTCTTCGCCGAGTCGGGGAACTGCGAGTCCACGACGACGACGCTCTTGGCGTCAAGGTGCCAGCCGATCGTGCCGCCGCGGCCGGTGAAGGTGCCGACCGTGCCGCGGACGAGGGTGAGCAGGTCGGGTTGGCGCGCCGGGATGCCGTGCGCGAGGAGGGCGCGCCAGTCGAGGGTGGTGGCGGCGAGGGCGAGTGCGGAAGAGTGGACGAAGTGGCGGCGAGTGGTCATGGGAGGTGCAGGGGAACGGGCACGGTGGGGTGCTGGGTAACGGGGGCGGAGGGTGACCGCCGCGGCAGACGCAACTCGGAATTCAACCTACCACAGGACGCGAGGGACGGCGACTCAGTGACGCGAACGCGCGGACGATCATGCCCCGTTCGCGCCGGGCCTCTCGTGGATGCCCCGCGGCGCTACGGTCCGTCCGCGGCCAGGATCCTGCGAATGCCGTTGACGATCTCCTCCACGCTCGCCTCGTAGGCGAACGTCATGCGCGCGCGCCCGCGGACATCGAGCGCATACAGCGTGGTGGTGTGCGTCACGGTGTACTTGGCCACCGACTCCGGCGTCGGATTGAGGGAATACGACGCGCCGAACTTCTTCACCACGGAATCCACCGCCGGACGCGGGCCCGTGAGGCCGATGGCATCGAGCGCGAAGCTCTGCAAGTCGGCCTTGAGCACCGACGGCGTGTCGCGATCGGGGTCGACGGTCACGTAGAGGGTCTTCACCTTGGCGGCATCGTCGCCGAGCCGGCGCGCGACGACCGACAGCTTGGACAGGGTGGTGGGGCAGACGTCCGGACACATCGAGTAGCCGAAGAACACGAGCACCACCTTGCCCTGCAGCTGCGACAGGCGGAACGGCGCGCCGTTGTGGTCGGTGAGCGCGAACTCGCCGCCGATGGGGAGCACGGGCAGCGTCGGCGCCCACGGTCGCGCGACCAAGGCCCACAGGGCGACGGCGGCCACGACGACCGTCGCTCCCCAGCGCCCGGCGCGCGTCATGGGCGCGGCCCCTGCATGCCCGGCATGGCGCGCACCCTGGCCGGCACGGTCACCACGGAACCGTCATCAAGCGTGAGCACAAGGGAGACCGCCTCCCCCGCAGCGAGCGGCTTCCTGACGCCGAACATCATGACGTGCAGGCCACCGGGGCGCAGTTCGACGTTGCCCTTCGCGGGTACCTCGATGGCCTTCACCGGCGACATGCTCATGGACGCTCCGTCGCGCTTCATCTCGTGGAGTTCGAGCGTCTCGGCCACCTCCGCGCTGGCCTTCACCACCGACCGCGCCGCGGCTCCGGCGTTCTCGAGGACCATGAACGCCGCCGTGACGGTGCGCCCGGCGGGCGTCTCGCGAATCCAGGCGTCGCGCACCGTGACCGTGGTGGACGCGGCCTGGCCGAACGCGGGGAGGGGAGCGCACACCGCCGCGGTGAGCAGCAGTGCGCCGGACAGGAAGGACGAGCGCATCATGGGGTGAGGTTCCTTGGCTGCGAGGGCAGCCGGAGAGAGAGGATATAGAGGGCGAGCGACTGCCGCTCGCTTGCATTGAGATGCGGATGCGCCGGCATCGCGCCACCACCTGGGATGCCCATGCCGATGCTCTGCGCAATGGCGTCGACGCTGGCGCCCGCCTTGAACGCCGCCGCGTCGCGCAAGTCGCGCGGTGGAGGCGCCAGGGTTTTCGCCACCGGCCCGTCACCGCGCCCCACCGGGCCGTGGCAACTCCCACAGCCGCTGGCGCGATACAATTCGCGTCCCATCGCGGCACTTGGCGGGTCGTCTTCGGCACAGTGGCTGCCGCTCGTTGCGCGCCACCATCCGCTCGCCAGCACGGAGAGGCGCTGCCATCGCGACGGCGGCGCGAGGACGCTGTCGAGATCGGCATACGCCACGACCCGCGCCGCGCTGACCGTCGAATCGCCGCGGGTGCGATGGAGCACCAGGCGCACCGCGCTGCCACGTCGCATCGGGAGTCCCGTTACCTGCACCATCGCGTGCAGCCCGCCGGGCGAGAAGCGCACCGTGCTGTTGGGCGGCAGCGGCACCATGCGGGCCTCGGTGCCGGGCTCCAGCACCCCCGTCGCATGCTCACGCGGGGTGTGCAGCGACACGCCGCCGGCGTCGTCAATCCGCAGCGCCCGGATGGTGTCGGCGCGTCCCGTGTGGTTGTGCACCGTCAGGTACAGCATGGCCAGCGACCCGCCGGCGGGGATCACCAGCGCGGCCCGCTCCACCCGCACGCCCGGGGCGCGGTCCACGCACGCCGCCGCCAGCATGGCGACGACGCACGCGGCCCGCACCGCGCGGGCGGTGGGGGCTATGGCTTGAGGCCGAGTTCCGCGGCCGTCCACTGCCCCGTCTTGCTGGCAATCGCGGCGCGCTCGGCGGCCACCTGCTCCGCCGTCACCGGTCCGCCGGCATTGCCCCACTGCGAGCGCACATACGAGAGCACCGCAGCCACCTCGGCGTCGGACATCTCGATCGTGTTGCCGTAGGGCGGCATGTTGCCGTTGTACTGGGTCCCGTGCACCGTAATGGGACCCGTGAGTCCGCGAAGCACGATGCGAATCGGAATGGAGGCGGGGCCGTTTGCGATCTCCGAGCCGGCGAGCGGTGGGAAGGCGCCAGGAAGGCCCTGCCCGGTCGGCTGGTGACAGGCGGCGCAGCGCAAGTAGAGCGAGGCGCCGTCCGGCGCGCTGGCCTGCGCGACCGCCGCCGCCGGTGCGGCGTCGCTCTGGGCCGACTTGGTGTCGCCGCCGCAGGCGGTGACGAACGCGAGGGCGATGACCATCGCCGCCCACGGCACCGCGCGGCGCACGTGAAAGAGCATGCTCATGGTAACTGGTTTCCTCAGGGTGACAGGACAGGGAGACGCCGCCAACAGACGGCGCAGGGAAGACCCGCGTTTCTCTCACCGCAAACATCCCGCGAACGAGCGCGGGCCGCGCGGACGCGCGTCGCCCGCACGGGTCGCATGCCGTGCGTTGCGGGTCAGAGGCGGAGGGCGCGGCGTGCGCCGCGCGTCAGAGGCCGAGGACTGCCGGAGGTCCGTTCGCGAACGGGAGCAGCCAGGCGCGGCTGGGCGCGGTGCGCTCCACGTACCGCGCCGGGGACTCGGTCAGCGCACGAACGGTGCATGGCGGCAACGCCACCGGTACGTCCACGCGCGCGACCGCGCTGACCATTGCGCACGCTGGCGGGCAATCGCAGGGATGCGATGGTGCGCGCCGAGGCGCCGCCGGCTGCGGCGCGCCGGGCTGCCCGTGCCCGCAGTCGCTCGCCGCCGCGGCGGCACTCGGTCCGGGATCGCCTGTCGCCGGCTCCGTCATCCCTGGATGCCCCGCGTGGCCCACGCCGTGTCCCACTTCTCCCGCCGGGCCGTGCTCGGGGCACGGGCGCCACGACGACGGCGCCGCGCTGAGAAACGCGAACCAGAGGGCGAGGATCGCCGACGCGAGGCGGCGGCGCGGGGAGCGGGGTGGCATTGTCTCGAAGATAACGGCGCGCCCGACGGCTGGCCAAGAGGCCCCGCGCGTGGCAAGGAACGACGCAGGGTACACGGCGACGCGGCGCGCCCATGGCCAGCCTGTTCCACAGCATCCCACTCCTCAATCGCCATCCTGAATCGCAATCCTCGGTCCAAGTCCTCAATCAGCACCAATGCGAAGCGGCACCACCCATTCGGGTGGTGCCGCCTCGTCCAGCAGGAGCCAGCTTAGAACTTGTAAATCAGCTTCGCGATGATCGTCGTGCCGTCAAAGGGCCGGTTGCCGTACCCGGTGCCGATGAGGCCGTTCGAGTCAAAGCGGGGCGTGCCGTTAGCATTGTCCAGCGTGTTGAAGTCCACCACGTCGAACTTCTGATAACGGAAGCCCAGGCCGAGGCCGAGGTTTTCCTTCATCATGTGGCGGATGTCGAGCTTCATCTGCGTCCACGAGTTCGTGACGTTGGGCCACGGGATGAAGCAGGAGCTGATACCCGTTGCGCAGGGGCGCGAATCGAGCGGGTTGCGCAGCGCCGTGTTGTCCGGGGCCTTGAAGGCCTCGATGCGCGGGCCATACATGCTGTACAGCAGGTCGGAGTCGCTGAAGTCGTACGAGAACTTGATGTCCGTCTTCGGCAGGACCTGCATCAGGTCGATCCAGAGGCCGGCGCTGGTGACGTCCTCGTCATTGTCCATGAACCAGTTGCGAAGCGGGTCCGCCCAGCTGTTGTAGGGCGCCGTCGGGCCGGCATCCGGGTTGGCATTGCGGGCCAGCTGGTTGGACTTCCAGTTGTCCATGCCGTACGTGCCGCCGATGGTGACCTTGTCGTTCAGGTACCAGTTGCCGGTCAGGCTGAGCGCCGAACTCGTCGCGCTGAGCAGGCCGAACTCGTGCCCCTCGCCCGTGTACTCGTCGTCGGTCATCGAGTACGACAGGCTGAGGTCGAACTTGCTGCTCGGCGTGAGCCCGAGCACCACGCCGGCCTTGGTGCGGTCCATGTCGGCTTCGTCATAGAACCGCAGCGTATTGCGGTGGCCGATCTCGTACCAGATCTCCTCAGAGAGGCCCTTGCCAACGCGCTCGGTCATCTCGACGTTGCCGCGCAGGCTGAAGAACTTGTTCTGGTAGGCGTCGAGCGAGGCACGGATCGTCTTGTCCGTCATGTCGCTGAACGAACGGCCCCCGCGCTCGATGTCGTCCCAGACGTAGCCAACCCGAAGCGCGGTGAACCGATTCGGCAGGGTGAAGGTCACCCCGGCATCCACGGTGTTGTGGGTAAAGTCGAGATGGTGGGTGCTGCCGCCCGGAATGTTCTCCGGCACCGCGTCAAAGCGGATGTGGTACGTGTAGTCAAAACGCGGCGTGTTCACGAAGAGGTCGTTAAACCGGTACTTCATGTCGAACGCGAAGTAATCGGTCGGGCGCGACGTGAGGTTGACGACGGCGTTGACGATCTCCGTCTCGGCTTCCGCCGACGGGCGCGGCAACTGGGCCAGCCCCGGGAAGAACAGGTACGTCGCCGGCTGGTTGATCTTCGTGTTCGTCGTCCAGGGGATCAACTCCTCGTCGTTCGTCGCCACCCCGTACATGAACTGCCCATTCACCGTCGTCTTGTAGGGCAGCTTGAAGAGGCCCATCACGCGGAACGAGTTGTACTCATTGCTCGGCGCCATGGCCATGCGGCCAAAGGCCGGGCCGTTGCCGTTGCTATAGCCGCTCGGGTCCCACGGGCCAGTCGGCGGCGTCCTGAGGTTGTCAAAGTCCGTCGCGCGGATCGGGTTGTCCCACTCCATCGACAGGAAGTTCTGCTTGAAGAACGACCCCTGGTACTCGGCCCGAAGCATGCCGTCTTGCAGCATGAGGTATTTCGGGATGCGGAACTCGAGACCGGCGGTCAGCTCGTTCGTGACATTGTCGATGGCCATGGGGATTTCCTGCGCGCTGCTGAACGCGAAGGCGGCGCCCCACGGCTGGTTGCCCGACCGCTGGATGTTTTGGAACGACACATCGAAGTCGAGCATCGTATTGATGCGATACTTCATGCTTGCCGCGAGCGTGTTGCGCAGGGCGGACATCTCGAACGGCTGAGCGATGGTCCGGTAGATGGACCCTGTGGCGTAGGTCGCCGCCGAGTTCGGGATGCCGACCACGCCCACTTCCTTGTTCTGCACACGGGTGCGGAGCGTCGGGTCGAGCGTCCACTTGTTATTGCCCGCGTACCGGTACGGGGTCACCGTGTTGTACGCGTAGTTCAGCGGCTGGCCATTGTACGACAGCGAGAACTTGGCCTTGCCGTAGCGATTGTAGTTGAACGCGTACGCCTGGTCGTCGTAGCCGACGTTGAAGGCGTTGAAGCTGTACGCGACGGCATCGCTCTCCTTGGTGATGCCGATCTGGCTGAAGAGGCCGTTCTTGAGCGACTGATAGCGCTCATACCGGGCTTCATCGCCGTCCACCGTGGTGGCCCGGAAACCGAGCTCCCAGTTCTGTTCGAGTGCCGGCTTTGCCGGCGCCGCGGCCTTCTGCTGCGCCCCCGCCACGCTGGCGGAAGCGAGCACAAGCAGCGCGACCGAAATCATGTAGCTCTTGCGCATGGTTGTCTCCTTCTCCGTTAGCGTAGGAACGCCTTGCCGTTGGGTGAGTTCGACCCGTGAATAGTCTGGTGGCAGTTCAGGCACGAGCGGCCCGTGATCTTGTTGGCGTTCTGCGAATTCTGCTGGACGAACTTGTCGTACACCGTCGGCGGATGCCGCGCGGAGACGTGGCAGCGCTGGCAGAGGCCCGGCTGCTTGGCGACCAGCATGCGGTCGTTGTTGGAGCCGTGCGGATCATGGCAGACCAGGCAGGAGTTGGAGACCGGGGCATGTTCCCACAGGAACGGGCCGCGCTTCTCCTGGTGGCAGCTGGTGCAGCTCTGGTCAATGTTCGTGCCCGCCTTCAGCATGCGGACATTGGCCGAGCCGTGGACGTTGTGGCACGACGAGCAGGCCATCTTGTCCTGGCGCACCGGCATGTGGTTGAACCGGTTGACCTTGTTCACGATCGCCTGGTGGCACGAGGCGCAAAGCTTGGTCTGCGTCGCTTCCTTGAGACTGGCGTCGCCCTTCGGGTTGTGGATGTTGTGGCACGACTGGCACGATACGTTGCGCGCCTCGTGCTTGCTGTTCGCCCAGAAGGCGTGCTCGCCCGAGACGTGGCACGACGTGCAGTACGCCGAGGCCTCGGTCGCGCTGATCTTGCCGAACTGTGCCGGCTTCACCTTCTCCGGGTCGTCGGCGTGCTTGCTGCCCGGGCCGTGGCACGACTCGCAGCCCTTGCCGCCGGCGGGCGTCTTCATGTCGGCCTTGATGGCGTGCAGGCCGGCCAGCTTCACGCTCTCGTGGCAGCCGACGCAGGTCTCCTGCCCCACGTAGGTCGCCCCCGAGACCGCGGCGTCCGCCTTGGCAGCCTTGGCTTGGGCGCTCACCGAGAGAGGCGCGAGGCAGACCGCTGCCGCGATCGCGCTTCCGACGAGCCAAGTCAGCGGCCGCATCGAGCGAATGCCACTTCCTCGAACATTGCGAAATGTCATGGCACCCTCCTGAGGTGCGCGCACGAGTGATATGCTCTTGCCGCCCGAGCCATCATTACGGAATCGCCACATGGATGCCGGGCTGGCGTAATGTGAGAGTGAGAACACAACTCATCTGTCGGGCGCCCTTCGCAACTGAGCGCGGGAGTTACATATACATCTCCTCAGGGATTGCCCTACGTACAGCTACCAAGCTCGTGCCGCATTCAGTAGCTCCACGTACCGTACATCTCCTCAGGGATTGCCCTACGTACAGCTACCAAGCTCGTGCCGCATTCAGTAGCTCCACGTACCGACAGCGGACTTGGCCCAGCACTCTGTCGACGCAATGCATTGCAAAGAAACATCTTATGGGATGAATACACCGACTGGCGGCACGGGTGTTCGCTTTTCAGCCAGTAGAATCCCATGTTCAAGTGTCACAACTCCACTGTTTCCTCCACTGATCACTTGAAGGGACCCATCATGCGCCACCGGCAAGCCGTCACCATTGTCGCGCTCATGCTCACCACGCTCGCTGCCACTCCCGTTGGCACGGAGAGCGTGGACTGGACCGTCGTCGCGCGCATTCGAGAGGAAGGACTCCAGCGCTCGCGCGTCATGGACTTCGAGTCGTACATGACCGATGTCCTCGGCGCACGCCTCACGATGTCACGCGACATGCAGCGCGCGCAGCAGTGGGCCGCCGCCGAGATGACGCGCATCGGCCTCGTAAACGTCGCGTTCGAGCCGTTCATGGACTACGGGGTCACGTGGGACAACGAGTACGTGTCGCTGCACCTCCTCGAGCCCGACTACACGCCGATG
Organism: Gemmatimonadota bacterium; assembly: GCA_016871855.1. Lineage (GTDB taxonomy): Bacteria > Gemmatimonadota > Gemmatimonadetes > Gemmatimonadales > Gemmatimonadaceae > PNKL01. The sequence goes on along the minus strand of VHBQ01000037.1, from coordinate 3,520 downwards.
GTCGGCTATCCGCTGGCGCACACGACCGGCACGAACGGCAAGGTCGTCGCCGAGGCGGTGATCGTGGACGTGCAGTCGCGCGCGGACCTCGAGCGGTATCGCGGGACGCTGCGCGGCAAGGCGGTGCTCGTGACGCCGCCCGTGCGCATCAACACCGACGCGATGGCCGTGGGAACCCCGCGGCTGACTGACGCCGAGCTGGCCGCGCTTGAGCGCACGGTGATCGTGCCGCCGCGCCCGGTGGCGCCGCGCGTGGTGCGCAACCCGGACCTACTCACTGCCATCGAGAAGACGGCGTTCTATGCCGCCGAGGGCGTGGCCGTGGTGCTGCAGAGCGAAGGGGGCGGCGTGGGGTCGGTGTGGGGCTTCTCGCGCCCCGGCGCGCGCGAGGACGGCTGGGCGCGCGCGGGGATGCTCGCCTCACCGGCGATCGTCGCCGTCACCCCCGAGCACTACAACCGGATGCACCGCCTCGTCGCGCGCGGCGTCCCGGTGAAGGTCGAGGTCGAGGTGCGCAGCCGCATCGGCGAGCGTGTGGAGCAGGCGGCGAACCTCATCGGCGAGATCCCCGGCACCGACCTGAAGGACGAGATCGTGATGATCGGCGCCCACTTCGACACGTGGCACGCGAGCCCGAACTCGAGCGACAACACCTCGGGCGTCGCCGTCGCGCTCGAAGCGGCGCGCATCCTCAAGGCCATCGGCGTGAAGCCGCGGCGCACCATTCGCGTGGCGCTGTGGAACGGGGAGGAGCAGGGGCTGTGGGGATCGCGCGCGTACGTGCGGCGCCACTTCGGCTTGCCGCGCGACTCACTCAACCCGCCGAAGCCGGCCTACGAGAAGTTCTCGGCCTACTTCAACCAGGACTACGGCGCGGGACAGTACCGGGGCATCTACCTGCAAGGGAATGAAGCGGCGCGCGCGATGCTCACCGCCTGGATGGAGCCCTTCCGCGACTTCGGGATGACGACGGTGAGCAACCAGAGCGTGGGAAGCACCGACCACGTACCGTTCGACGACGCCGGCCTCCCCGGCTTCCAGTTCATCCAGGATCGCCTGCCGGGGAGCGCGGGGCACACCAACCTCGACTTCCTCGAGACCATCAACCCGAGCGACCTGATGAAGAACGCGGTGGTGATGGCGTCGTACGCGTATCATGCGGCGATGGCAGACGCGCGCGTGCCGAGGAAGAGCAGATAGCGGACCGTGGCGTGGGGCGGCGCGGCGGCGAACAGCGCGGAACGAGGAGGAGGTAGAGGCGAAGGGACGAGGGCTGAGTTGGGGAACGAGGAACGCACGCCAGCCTCGCTCGTTCCGCGTCTCCCGCCTCGTCCCCTCGCCTCTACCTCCTCCCCGTTCCGCACTCGTTTTGTGCGGCTATTTCCGACTCTCAGCTAATTCCGACTCTCAGGCAGGGCCTTCACCCCACCACTCTCCCCTGACCCCTCCGTTACAATGCCACTGCCGGCGGTGAAGGCACCGCCGCGCCATACAACGGAACGGGAAGGCCCCATGACACTGACCCCAGCTGTCCCCGCCGCCGCCGCGGACGCTCCGCAGGCGGGCACCGGTGTCCCTTGCCAGATCGCGCAGTGCGACGGGGTTCCGTGCGCCGAGGTCGTCGTGGATTGCGCGCATTGCGATCGGTCCACCGGCGTCCTCTGTGACGAGCACCGCGATGCCACCGGCGACGCGTCGACCGCTCCCGCTCCGCAACCCCTCCAGCGCCATGCGTGAACTTCGATTGCACGGCCGCGGCGGCCAGGGGACGGTCATCGCCTCCAAGCTGCTCGCCGTTGCGCACTTCCTCGAGGGACGTGAGGTCCAGTCCTTCCCGATGTTCGGCGTCGAGCGCCGCGGCTCGCCGGTCACGGCGTTCCTGCGCGTAGACGACCAGCCCCTGAAACTGCGCTGCGAGATCCTCGCGCCCGACGAGCTGATTGTTCTCGACGCGTCGCTCATCGGCACGACCGACATCACCGCTGGGCTGAAGCCAGGCGGCCGCATCCTCATAAACACCGAGGCGGCGCCGGAGGAGTTCCCCGAACTGCTCGAGAAGGCCCACGTGAGCACCGTGGACGCCAGCGGCATCGCCGTGCGTCACGGCCTCGGCGGCAAGGCCCAACCAATCGTCAACACGGCCATCCTCGGCGCCTACGCTGCCGACTCGGGGATGATCAGCGTGGAGCACATGGTCAACGCGATCCGGGAAGAGGTGCCGATCCAGATCGAGGCGAATATCGCCGCGGCCAAGGAAGCGATGGCCGCCGTGCGCCGCGCGCCGATGCGGGAGGTGGCCCGTGCCTGAACACATCCCGACGACGCCCGGACCGCACGCGGTTCCCGAGGTGGCGGTCAGCACCACCTCCACGCTCGCCACGCGCACGGGCTCGTGGAAGTATCAGGTGCCGGCGTACCACGACCGCGTGGCGCCTTGCAACGCGCGCTGCCCGGTGGGCATCGACATCGAAGGGTACATGAACCTGCTCCGCGAGGGGCGGGTGGACGAAGCGCGCGACCTCCTGCTCGAGGAGAATCCACTTCCGGCGGTCACTGGGCGCGTCTGCTACCATCCGTGCGAAAGCGCGTGCAACCGTCGCGTGCTCGACGGCGCGGTGGCTGTCCACGCCGTCGAGCGCATGCTCGGCGACCTGGCCCACACGCGTCCCGCGCCGGTGGTGAAGGCGCCGCCGCGCGACGAGCGCGTGGCGATCGTCGGCTCAGGGCCGGCCGGGCTCGCCTGCGCGTACCACCTCGCGCGGATGGGATACGGCGTTACGATCTTCGAAGCGGCTGCCGAAGCCGGCGGCATGCTTCGCCTGGGGATTCCCGAGTTCCGCCTGCCGCGCGACGTCTTGGATAAGGACATCGCGCGCGTTTCGGCGCACGGCGTGGAGATCACGTGCGGCGTGCAGGTCGGCACCGACGTGCCGTGGAGCGAACTGACCGCCGGCTTTGACGCGGTCTGCATCTCCACGGGGGCGCACACGAGCCGCGCGCTCGGCGTCCCCGGCGAGGATCTGCCCGGCGTGCGGCCGGGGCTGGCCTTCCTGCGCGACGTCAACGCGGGCAAGCGTCCCGACCTTGGGCGCCGCGTCGTCGTCGTGGGCGGCGGCAACACCGCGATGGACTGTGCGCGCTCGGCGATGCGCCTCGGCGCCACGGTCACCGTGGCGTACCGGCGGACGCGCGAGCAGATGCCGGCGATCAAGGAGGAGATCGAGGACGCGATGGCCGAGGGGGCGGAGTTCGTCTTCCTCGCCGCGCCCGTCGAGTTCACGGCGAAGGACGGCCGCGTCAATGCGATGGTCTGCGAGCGTATGGCGCTCGGCGAGCCTGACGCGAGCGGTCGGCGCCGCCCGATGCCAACGGGGGAGATGCTCACCCTTGAGGCGGACACGGTGCTCACCGCCATCGGCGAGTCGTCGGCGCTGCGCAACTTCTTCCCTGACGTGGAAGGCGGCGACTCCGGCCTGCGCGTGGATGCGCTCGGCGGAACGTCGCGCGACCTGCTCTTCGC
>VHBQ01000036.1 GCA_016871855.1 Gemmatimonadota bacterium | reverse complement strand
CCGGTCGCGCCGGCGCCCGATCGCCCGCGTCCGCGTCCCGTGGTGCCGGCCGCGCCTCGTGGGCGTCCGGCGCCGGCTGGCGGGCGCATCCCGATGGCGCCACGTCCCATCGCCTCCGCCGCCCCCGGTGGCGGACTGAGCCAGGGGCGCCGCGAAGACCGCGGCCGCGGCCCGATGGGTGGCGGTTCGGCCGCCCCGCAGACCCCGTCGAGCGGTCCGCGCCGCAAGAAGGGGAAGCGCGGGCAGGTGGACCAAGAGGCGGTGTCGTCGAATATCTCGCGCACGATGCGCGAGATGCGCGGCGCGCCGGGCAAGCGCCGCCGCGACGACTCCGGGCGCGAGGAACTCGAGGCCATTCGCGCCGCGGTCGCCGAGCAGGAAAAGAAGACCGTGCACGTCAACGAGTTCATCACGGTCAGCGAGCTGGCCGACATCCTCAAGATTCCCGCGACGCAGATCGTCTCGTTCGCGTTCAAGCATCTGGGCCTGATGGTCACCATCAACCAGCGCATGGACTTCGACCAGATCGAGCTGATCGCCGGCGAGTTCGGTTTCATCGCCGTGAAGGAACAGGAGTACGCCGCGGCCCCCACCGAGGCCAAGGTGGAGGACGCCCCGGAACAGCGCGAGCCGCGTCCGCCCGTCGTCACCATCATGGGACACGTGGACCACGGCAAGACCTCGTTGCTCGATCACATCCGCAAGGCCAACGTGGTCGCCGGCGAGGCCGGCGGCATCACGCAGCACATCGGCGCGTACCACGTGACGCTGCCCAACGGCAAGCGCATCAGCTTCCTCGACACGCCGGGCCACCAGGCATTTACCGCCATGCGCGCCCGCGGCGCGCAGGTCACCGACATCGTGGTGCTCGTCGTGGCCGCCGATGACTCGGTGATGCCGCAGACCATCGAGGCGATCTCGCACGCCCGCAACGCCGGCGTGCCGATCATCGTCGCCATCAACAAGATCGACCTCCCCGCGGCGAACGCGCTGAAGGTCAAGCAGGAACTGCTCAACCACAGCGTCGTGCTCGAGGAGTTCGGCGGCCAGACGCTGCACACCGAGGTGTCCGCCAAGAAGGGGACGGGCATCGCCGAGTTGCTCGACCAGGTGCTCCTGCAGGCGGAAATCCTCGACCTCAAGGCGAACCCCAACCGCAAGGCGACGGGCGCGGTCGTCGAGGCGCAGCTGGACGCGGGGAAGGGCCCCGTGGCCACGGTGCTCGTGCAGAACGGCACCCTGCGCGTGGGCGACGACTTCATCTGCGGCCTGTACTCCGGCCGTGTCCGCGCGCTGCTCGACGAGCGCGGCAAGACGGTCAAAGAAGCCGGCCCGGCCATTCCGGTGCAGGTCCTCGGCCTCACCGGCGTGCCGATGGCTGGCGATCAGTTCATCGCCGTCGCCGACGCGTCGGAGGCGCGCGAGATCGCCCAGCGCCGCGAGCGGCTCGACCGCGAGGCCAAGAGCCGTCGCACCGCGAAGGGCGCGGTGTCGCTCGAGGACTTCATGTCGCAGGCCGGGGCGGGCGAGAAGCGCACGCTCAAGCTCCTCATCAAGGCCGACCAGGGCGGCCCGGCGGAAGCGCTCGCCGACGCCCTGCAGAACCTCTCCAACGAGGAAGTGCAGGTCGAGGTCGTCCAGCGCAGCGTCGGCGCCATCACCGAGAGCGACATCCTCCTCGCCAAGGCGTCGGGGGCGATCATTGTCGGCTTCCACGTGCGCCCCGACAACAAGGCGCGCCAGATGGCCGAGCGCGAGGGCGTGGACATCAAGCTGTACAAGATCATCTACGAGGCGGTCGCCGACGTGAAGCTGGCCCTCGAGGGCCTGCTCCGCCCGGAGGAGAAGGAGACGGTGCTGGGCGAGGCCGAGGTGCGCGAGCTGTTCAAGGTGTCGAAGGTCGGCGTCATCGCCGGCTGCTCGGTGCGCCACGGCATCATCAATCGCCAGGGGCGCCTCCGCGTGGTCCGCGACGGCGTGGAGATCTACAGCGGCAACATCGGCTCGCTGCGCCGCTTCAAGGATGACGTGAAGGAAGTGAAGGAAGGCTTCGAGTGCGGCATCGGTGTCGAGGGGTTCAACGACCTCAAGATCGGCGACGTGCTCGAGTGCTACCGCATGGAGAGCGTGGCGCGCACGCTGCAGCCGGCCACGGCCGGCTGAGCGCGCCAAGGGGGTAGCTGATGCCGCCGCGGGACACGCGCCGCCCTGACCGGGTGGCCGAAGGGATCCGGATGGAGGTCGCGACGTTCCTTGCGGGGGGCGTCAAGGATCCGCGCGTGCAGGGGGCGCTGGTGACCGTCACGGCGGTCGAGGTCACGCGCGACCTCGGCCACGCCACGGTCTTCGTGTCCATCCTCGGGAGCGAGTCCAATCGCGACGCGGTGCTGGAGGGGCTGGCGAGCACGGCGTCGCACCTGCGCGCTCGGGTCGGGCGCGCGCTGCGCCTGCGCGTCGCCCCCGAGATCTCGTTCCGCTACGACCAGAGCGTCGCTCGCGCCGCGCGCATCGAGACGTTGCTCGCGTCCGTGCGCGCCGCGGAGCCGTCCGTGGATGGTGCCGCGTCCGGCGAGGGCGCGCCCTCCGGCGATGATTCCCCATCCGGCGACTGACGGCCTCCTGCTGGTGGACAAGCCAGCCGGCGTGACGTCGCACGACGTCGTCAATGCGGCGCGCCGCGCGCTGGGCGAGAAGCGCATCGGGCACGGCGGCACCCTCGATCCCTTCGCCACCGGACTGCTCGTGCTCCTCGTCGGCCGCGCCACGCGCCTCCTGCGCTGGGTGCACGACGAACCCAAGCACTACGAGGCGACGGTGCGGTTCGGCGCCGAGACGGACACCGAGGATCTGGGCGGGACGGTGACCCGCGAGGCGCCGCTGCCGGCGCGCGCTGCCCTCGAGTCCGCGGCGGCGACGCTGATTGGGGAGATCGACCAGGTGCCGCCGGCGTACTCCGCCAAGCGCGTGGGGGGACGCCGCGCGTATGACCTCGCGCGCGAGGGAAGGGAGGTGGCGCTCGCACCGGTGCGCGTGCGCATCGACGCCCTGCGCCTCTCGGCGTTCGCGGGAACCGACGACGCCGTCTCCGCTTGCCGAATGGATGTCACGTGCGGCGGCGGAACGTATGTGCGGTCGCTCGCCCGCGACCTCGCCCGCGCGTCGGGCTCCGCGGCGCATCTCACCGCCCTGCGACGGACACGCGCCGGCATCTTCGATCTCGCGCGCGCCATCCCGTTCGAGCGGCTGCGCGAGGGGCACGCCCCGCTGGCGCCGGCCATTGATGCGCTGCAGGGCTTCCCGGTGCAAGCGCTGACCGCCGACGAACACGCGCTCATCGTGCGCGGCATTGATGTCGCGTCGCGCGTCGAGGGACCCTTTGCCGCGCTCGTCGATCCCGTGGCCGGCGCCTCGAGCCCCGCACTCGTCGCCTTCGCGGAACGGCGGCCGTCTGAGCGCGGCGATCGGTGGCAGCCACGCGTGGTGATGCGCGATGTCTGAGCGTCTCGACTGGCACGACGAGTCAGGGCTCCCGCCCGACGTCGCGGGGACGGTGCTCACCGTCGGCACGTTCGACGGCGTGCACCTGGGGCATCGCCTCGTGCTCGATCGACTCGCCGCTCGGGCCGAGGCGACGGGACTGCGCAGCGTCCTCGTCACGTTTGAGCCGCACCCGCTCGAGGTGGTGAACCCGGCCAACGCGCCGCACCTGCTGACCGTCGGCGACGAGAAGCTCGAGGTGCTCGCGGAGAGCCAACTCGACTATCTCGCGGTGCTCCCCTTCACGCCCGCGCTGGCCCAGTACGACGCTCCCACCTTCGTGGATGCTGTCCTGCGCGAGCGGTTCGGCATGCGGGAACTGCTGATCGGGCACGATCACGGCTTCGGGCGCGGGCGCTCCGGCGACGCGGCCGTCCTGCAGGAACTGGGGAAGGCGCGGGGGTTCGGGGTGGAGGTGGTGCCCCCGGTGCTCGCGCCGGACGGGCGGCCTGTCTCGTCCACGTCGATTCGCCGCGCCGTGGCGGGCGGCGACCTGGAGCGGGCGGAGGGCGGCCTGGGCCGCCACTACGGTGTCTCCGGCGTGGTGACCGAGGGCCTGCGTCGGGGCCGGACGCTCGGGTTCCGCACCATCAACCTCTCCTTCCCACCGCCGCGCAAGCTGCTCCCGCCGGATGGAGTGTACGCCGTGCGCGTCTGCACGCCGCTCGGCAGCTTCGGTGGGATGATGAACCTGGGGGGGCGCCCGACGTTCGACGATGCGACGCGCACCCTCGAAGCACACCTCTTCGATGCCACCCCCGATCTGTATGGACGGCGCGTCCGGGTGGATCTGGTGCGCCGTCTCCGCGAGACCCGTCGGTTCGACAGCGCGGAGGCGCTGCGCGGGCAGCTTGGGCGCGACGAGCAGGCGGCGCGTGCGGCCCTCGCCGAGGCCTGAGGCAACTCGTTGCCAGTACGAAAGATGATTGACTAGGGCCCGTCCCAAGACTACTCTTCAAGGTTTCGCATAAACCCTTTGCCAGTCCGGGCAATGACCAACCTGAAGTACCGGCTGCTGACCATCGCGCTGCTGATCGTCGCCTCGGTGTGGGCGCTCTTCCCGCGCACCGTCGTCGAGCGCGTCAAGCGCGACGGCGCCTTCGTCTTCGACACCGTCCAGCGCGTGCCGCTCAAGCTCGGCCTCGACCTGCAGGGCGGAATGCACTTGGCGCTGGAGATCGACGAGTCCAAGGGCGCCGTCGCCAATAAGAGCGAGGCGCTCGACCGGGCGCTGAAGGTCGTCCGCACCCGCATCGACGAGTTCGGCGTCGCCGAACCGCTGGTGCAGAAGGTGGGCGACGACCGCATCATCGTCGAGCTGCCGGGAATTGACGACCGCGCGCGCGCGACCGAGGTGGTGCAGAAGTCGGCGTTCCTGCAGTTCCAGATCTCGGACAAGTCGCAGGCGTTTGAGAAGAGCGTCGCCCGCCTGGACGGGATCCTGAAGGCGAAGGGAGTGGCGGTGGCCCCCAAGGCCGGGTCAGCGGCGCCGACGGCGCCGGGATCGACCGTCCCCTCGCTCTTCGCGACCGGCGACACGGCGTCCAAGGCGTCCGGGGACAGCGCGCAGGCCGCCGCACCGTCCACCGGCCCGTTCTCGACGAAGGTCGTGAAGGCGCCGGGCGGCGATCCGGGGATGTTTATGGTCGCCGAGACGGATCGCGCGGAGATCGACGCCTATCTGCAGCTGCCGGAGATCAAGGCGGCGCTCCCCCCCGGCAAGCAGGTCAAGTGGGGGGCGGACACGATCATGTCTGGCGCGGTCGCGTATCGCGGCCTGTGGGTGCTGGACGCCCGCCCGATCATCACCGGCGAGTACCTCACCGACGCCAAGCCCAACACGGTGCCGGTCGAGGGAACCATCGTCGAGTTCCAGCTCAACAACGAGGGCGGCCGCCGCTTCAAGAGCGAGACCGGCAAGCACGTGCGCGACTACATGGCCATCGTCCTGGACGATCGCGTGATGTCGGCGCCGGTGATCCAGAGCGCCATCGGAACGCGCGGCCAGATCACGCTGGGCGGCGCCGGCCTGCAGGAGGCGCAGGATCTCGCCCTCGTGCTGCGCGCTGGCGCGCTCCCGGTGCCGCTCATCGTTGCGGAGGCGCGCTCGATTGGCGCGAGCCTCGGCGAGGACTCCATTCGGCAGGGGATGTTCTCCGGCGCCCTCGGCCTCGCGCTCGTCGTGCTGATCATGGTGGGCTACTACCGCTTCTCCGGATTCCTCGCCGTCTGCGGGCTCGCGTTCTACGTGTTGTCGACGCTGGCCATCCTGTCGTTCTTTGATGCGACGCTCACGCTCCCCGGGCTCGCGGGTTTTGTGCTGTCCATCGGCATGGCGGTCGACGCGAACTTCCTGATCTTCGAGCGCATCCGCGAGGAGCTGGATACCGGGCATACGATCCGCCGCGCGATCGACGAGGGCTTCGACCATGCCTGGAGCGCCATCGTGGACACGCACATGACCACCGCCCTGACGGCGGCGATCCTGTTCCAGTTCGGCACCGGCCCCGTGAAGGGCTTCGCCGTCGCGCTGCTGGCCGGCCTCGCGGCCTCCCTGGTCTCCGCGATCTTCGTGGTCCGGTCCCTCTTCTACCTGTGGTTGTCGCGCACGACGACGCCGCAAAGCCTGAGCATCTGATGCTGCGCATCCTCCACAACACGTCGTGGGACTTCGTCAAGCAGTGGCGGGTGGCCGCCATTGCCCTGGCCATCTTCGTGGTGCCGGCGCTCCTGATGATGCCGTTCACCAAGACGGCGTATAGCATCGAGTTCACCGGTGGCACGCTGATCGAGCTGCGCTTCACGCAGGCGCCGCCCATCGCCGAGATCCGGGCTGCGCTCGCCACCAGCGGTCACGACGACGCCGAGATCGCGACGTTTGGCTCCCCGAACGAAATCGTGGTGCGCGCGCAGGAGAAGGAGCAGGTGCAGCAGTTGGCCGCCTCCGGCGCGGAGTCGGTCGGCAAGCAGATCGAGGGGGCGCTCCGGGCGCGGTTCGGCGAGACGTCCTTCGAGGTGATGCGCACGGCGGCCGTGGGGCCCCGCGTGGGCGGTGAACTCCGGCGCCAGGCCACCATCGCGATGCTCATCGCCTTCGGCCTGACCCTGGTCTACCTCGCCTGGCGCTTCGAGTGGCGGTTCGCCGTCGCCGCCGTGCTGGCCACCGTGCACGACATCGTCGCGACCTTCGCGTTCATCAAGTACATGAACATCGAGGTCTCCGTCTTCGTCGTCGGCGCCGTGCTCACGGTCATCGGCTACTCGATGAACGACAAGGTCGTCGTCTTCGACCGTGTGCGCGAGAACTTGCACCTCAACCGGAAGCAGGCGCTCTACGACCTGCTGAACCGTTCGGTCAACGAGACCCTGCCGCGCACCGTGATGACCGGCTCGACCACCCTGGCGTGCCTGCTCGCGCTGCTCATCTTCGGCGGCGCGGTCATCCGCCCCTTCGCCTGGATCCTGATCTTCGGCATCATCATCGGCACGTTCAGCTCCATCTACGTCGCCTCGCCGCTGCTGCTCTGGATCGAGCGCAAGTACCCACGCCCGAACGAGGCGCGCAGCCGCGCGTCAGCGGTCGCCGCGCGGCCGTAGGCTCGGCGGCTTGAGAGCATGAAGGGCGCTCCGCATCGGGGCGCCCTTCGTTTTCGCGGTCATGCTGATGCCGTGCGCGGGTCCGTTCGATGGGGCGGCCACTATAACTGCGTTGACGCAGATAACGCGGATGGGCGCAGATGACGCTGATCTTACTTGGGGGGACCCACAAGCCCGATCCCTGTCCATCTGCGGGTATCAGCGCAATCAGCGGCAAGGCAGTTGCGGTTGATGGTCAGACCGCCGCCGCGGTGTAGGCCAGCCCCTGACGCTCTGTAAAGGGCTCATCCGTGGGCGGCGACCGCTCCGCCCGGTAGATTCCCCCCGATGCCGCGCTTCGTTGATTCCCATTGTCATCTTGCCGATCCGGCGTTCGATGCGGATCGCGAGGAGGCGATCGCCAGAGCGCGCGATGCCGGCGCCGCGGCGCTGGTCTGCATTGGGGAGTCGCCGGCGATGGCGCGGCGCGCGCGCGACATCACCGCGCGGCATCCGGGATTCGTGTTCCACACGGCAGGCGTGCATCCGCACGACGCCGCGTCCTTCGACCCTCGCGCGGACGTCGACGCGATCCGCGAGGAGATCGCCCACGGTGCTGTGGCGCTCGGCGAGTGCGGGCTCGACTACCACTACGACCATTCGCCGCGCGACCAGCAGCGCCGGGCGTTCTCGGCGCAGCTCGCATTGGCCAAGGAACTGAAGCTGCCGGTCGTGGTGCACACGCGCGAGGCGGTGGATGACACCGCGGCGATGGTGCGCGAGGCCGGCAGCGCGGGCGTCACCGGCATCATGCACTGCTTCTCCGGACCGCCGGCGCTCGCCGAGGTGGCCGTCGCCGCCGGGTGGTACATCTCCTTCTCGGGCATCATCACGTTCAAGAAGTGGGAGGACGACGCGCTGCTGCGCCTCCCGCCCGCCGACCGCCTGCTGGTCGAATCTGACGCGCCCTATCTCGCTCCCGTTCCGTACCGCGGCAAGCGCAACGAGCCGTCGTACGTGGCCCACACTGTTGCCAAGCTCGCCGAAGCGCGCGGCCTCAGCGCCGACCGCCTGGGCGACGTAGTAACGGAGAATGCGCGGCGGTGCTTCGCGCTCGCTCCAACGCACGCTGTTCCCTGATCCCTGCTCCGTCGTGGCAGTCCCTGTTCCCTGATCCCTGCACTCGGTGGTGATCCACCGTCCACCGTCAACCGTCTACCGTCTGGTCCTCACATGTCAGCTCATCCAAACATCGTCGTCCCCACCGACATCGAGATCGCCCAGCGCGCGAAGCTGCGCCCCATCCGTGACGTCGCCGCCGACCTCGGCCTCGGCGAAGACGATCTCGACTTGTACGGCAAGTACAAGGCGAAGGTCTCGCTCGAAGTGACGCGGCGCCCCGCGAAGGGTCGCCTCGTTCTCGTCACGGCCATCAATCCCACCGCGGCCGGCGAGGGCAAGACCACCACGGCGGTGGGGCTCGCGCAGGCGATGCGGCGCATCGGCACCAACGCGGTGCTCGCCATCCGCGAACCGTCGCTCGGCCCGGTCTTCGGTGTGAAGGGCGGCGCTGCCGGCGGCGGCTATTCGCAGGTTCTCCCGATGGACGACATCAACCTGCACTTCACGGGCGATTTCCACGCGATCAGCAGCGCGCACGGCCTGCTCAGCGCGATGCTCGACAATCATCTCCAGCAGGGGAACTCGCTGGGCATCGACGCGCGCCGCATCACCTGGCCGCGCACGATCGACATGAATGACCGCGCCCTGCGGAAGTGCATCATCGGGCTCGGGGGCCCGATGGACGGCGTGCCGCGCGAAGAGCGGTTCGTGATCATCCCGGCCAGCGAGATCATGGCCATCGTGGCGCTCTCCACGAGCCCCGAGGACCTCGAGCGCCGGCTGGGCGACATCGTAGTCGGCAGCACCGGCGGCGCGTCGCGTCACCCCATTCACGCGCGCGAACTCAAGGCGGCGGGCGCGATGGCGCTGCTGCTCAAGGACGCGATTCGCCCGAACCTGGTGCAGACGCTCGAGGGCGGCCCCGCCTTCGTGCATGCTGGCCCGTTCGCCAACATCGCCCACGGCTGCAACTCCATCCTGGCCACGCGCGCCGCGCTGGCGCTGGGTGACGTGGTCGTGACGGAAGCCGGCTTCGGCTCGGACCTCGGCGCCGAGAAGTTCCTGAACATCAAGTGCCGCTTCGGCGGGCTGAATCCTGAGGTGGCCGTGGTCGTGGCTACCATCCGCGCCCTCAAGATGAACGGCGGCGCGAACAAGAAGGATCTCGCCAAGGAAGACCTCAAGGCGCTCGAGAAGGGGATGCCGAATCTCGAGCATCACATCGCGAACATGCAGCAGTTCGGCCTGCCGGTGGTGGTGGCGATGAACCGCTTTGCCACCGACAGCGACGCCGAGTTGGCGATGGTCTTCGAGTGCGCCAAGAAGGCCGGTGTGCGCGTCTCGATGAACGAGGTCTTCGCCCGCGGCGGCGCCGGCGGCGAGGAGCTGGCCCACGTGGTGCTGGAGGTGCTCGCCGAGGGCAAGTCGAAGTTTGCCCCCATCTACGACGCCGACAAGCCGATCAAGCAGAAGATCAACGAAATCGTCACCAAGGTGTACGGCGCTGACGGCGCCGACTACGCGCCGAAGGCCGACAAGGCGATCGAGTACCTCGAGAACAATGGCCTTGGCCGCACGCCGGTTTGCATGGCCAAGACGCAGTACTCGCTCACTGACGACGCCAGCAAGCTCGGACGGCCGAAGGGCTTCCGCATGACCGTGAACGAGGTGTATCCGGCGGCCGGCGCCGGCTTCGTGGTCGCGCAGTGCGGCGACATCATGACGATGCCGGGGTTGCCGAAGGAGCCGGCCGCGGAGCGGATGAGTGTCGCGGCGGACGGGACCATCGCGGGGCTCTTCTAGACGGTGGACGGTTGACGGTGGACGGTGGATGAAGGGCGCGGCGGGCGATAGGTTCAGGAACTATCGCCCGCACGTGCGTGAGCGCCACAATCCAAATCGCAATCAAGAATCGCAATCCTAGATCGCAATCCTCAGTCCAAATCCAAAATCGTCCCATGACCAAGGTTTATCACTCAGACGACGCCCCCGCCGCCATCGGCCCGTATTCCCAGGCGGTGGCCGCCGGCGGGTTCCTGTTCTGCGCCGGGCAGACGCCGCTCGACCCCAAGACGATGGCGCTCGTTGAAGGCGACGTGGGCGTGCAGACCGCGCAGGTGCTCAAGAACCTGCACGCCGTGCTGCAGAGCGCCGGCTGCTCGTGGGCGGACGTCGTGAAGACGACGATCTTCCTGCGCACCATGAACGACTTCGCCAAGGTGAACGAAGTGTACGCCGCCACCCTCGGCGCGTGCCGTCCGGCGCGCTCCACCGTGGCGGTCGCCGGCCTGCCCAAGGACGCGCAGGTCGAAATTGAGATGATCGCGAAGCTGCCGTAATCGCGAATCGCGGTCCGAAGTCGTGATCCTCAGTCGCAATCCTCGGTCCATGTCATGAATCAACGCGAAACGATCTTCCGCCTGACCCAGTTCGCCCGCTGCGCCGGTTGAGCGTCCAAGATGGGTCCGGAGGACCTGTCCGAGGCGCTCGCGCCGCTCGCGCGACACACTGATCCACGGCTAATCGTCGGCCCTGACACGTTCGACGACGCCGCGGTCTTTGCCGTGCGCGATGATCTCGCGCTGGTGCAGACCGTGGATTTCTTCGCGCCGATCGTGGACGACGCGTACGATTTCGGGCGGATCGCGGCGGCCAACGCGCTCTCGGACGTGTATGCGATGGGCGGCACGCCGCTGACGGCGCTGGCGCTGGCCGCGTTCCCTGAGGGGAAGCTCCCGATCAAGGTGCTGACGGAGATCCTGCGGGGCGGGGAGGACGTGGTGCGCGGCGCCGGGGCGCTGGTCGTCGGCGGTCACACCGTGACCGACGACGAGGTGAAGTACGGGTTGGCGGTGACCGGCACGGTGCATCCCGACCGCGTGATGTCGAACGCCGGGGCGAAGCCGGGCGACGTGCTCATCCTGACCAAGCCGCTCGGCACCGGCGTGCTGGCCACGGAGATGAAGGCCGGCGCGCTGACGGTGGAGCGCGCGCACGCGCTCATCGCCTCTATGTCGCAGCTCAACGACGTCGCGTCGCGCGCGGCGGTGCAGGTGGGCGTCAAGTGCGCCACGGACATCTCCGGGTTCGGGCTGCTCGGGCACGCGTCGCACATGGCGCGCGCTAGCGGGGTGACGCTGCGCTTCGACGCGGCGAGCATCCCCGCGCTTCCTGGCGCGAAGGACGCGCTGACCTTGGGCATCACCACCGGCGGCGCGAAGCGCAATGAGCGGTACGTCGCCAGCCAAGTCTGGTGCGCGCCCGGCGTCCTGCCCGTCGTGTCGGGGCTGGTGGTCGACCCGCAGACGTCGGGTGGGCTGCTGGTGGCCGTGCCGCCAGATCGCGTGGACGAGTATCTTGCGCTGGTGCGCGGGGCAGTGCGCGTGGGCGAGGTGGTGCCGCGCGGCGATCACGCCCTCGTGCTCGAGTAGCGCCGCGCGGCGCGTGCCGCGCGAGCCCCTGGGATTCGAGGGGGCGTATGGGGCCTGGTGGTCCTCCTGGTCTTCAAAACCAGTGCGGCCTGACTTCGTCGGGCTGGGTAGGTTCGACTCCTACACGCTCCCGCCACGGGGACTCGCGGAACTCTGTGCGACCTCACATCGTTCTTGCAACAACCACCCACAGCCGACGCCGCCATGTCCGCCTCCACCCCGGCCGCCCCTCGCTCGGTGATGGACCGCTTCCTCCGCGCCGTCGAGCGCGGCGGTAACGCGCTCCCGCATCCAGCGACGCTCTTCGCGCTCCTCGCGCTCGCCGTCATCGTCCTCTCGTGGATCACGGCGCAGCTGCAGCTCAGCGTCACGCACCCGGCGACCGGGGCGACCGTCAGTCCGGTCAATCTGCTGAGCGTTGAGGGGCTGCACCGCATCCTCACCGGTCTCGTCACCAACTTCACGAGCTTCGCGCCGCTCGGCACGGTGCTGGTCGCCCTCATCGGCATCGGCGTCGCCGAGCACAGCGGCCTCATCGGCGCCGCCCTGCGCCTGCTCGTGCTCAGCTCGCCGCGGTTTCTGCTCACGCCCGTGCTCGTCTTCGCCGGCGTGATGTCGAACATGGCGAGCGAGATTGGCTACGTGCTGCTCGTCCCCCTGGCCGCGCTGATCTTCCAGTCGGCCGGACGGCACCCGATTCTCGGCATGGCCGCCGCCTTCGCCGGCGTCTCCGGCGGCTACTCGGCGAACTTGCTCATCGGCACCATCGATCCGCTGCTCTCCGGGCTTTCGCAGGAGGCGGCGCACATCGTGGACGCCGGATACTCGGTGAGTCCGCTCGCCAACTGGTACTTCATGGTGGTGTCCACGCCCGTGCTCACCGCGCTGGGCTGGTTCGTGACCGAGAAGATCGTTGCCCCGCGCTTCCCGGACACGCCGACCGCGTCCACTGACGAGAGCGATCCGAACGCCCAGCGGCTGACGCCCGCGGAACGGCGCGGAATGTGGTTCGCCGTGATCGCGACGCTCGTATTTACGCTCCTGCTGGTCTGGGCGACGCTGCCACCCGGCTCGGTGCCCGGCGCCGGCTTCCTGCGCGGTCCCGATGGCGACTTGCTGAAGTCGCCGTTCCTGAGCGGCGTCGTGGCCATCATCTTCGCCTACGGCGTGCTCGCCGGAATAGCGTATGGCGTCGGCGCGGGGACGATCAAGTCCGACGCCGATGTCGTGAAAGGGATGAGCGCGAGCATGGGGACGCTCGCCGGCTACCTCGTGCTCGTCTTCTTCGCGGCCCAGTTCGTCGCCTTCTTCAACTGGACGCAGCTCGGCCTGGTCTTCGCCGTCGAGGGAGCGGAGGCGCTCAAGTCGCTCGGCCTGCCCACCGTGCCGATGTTCCTCCTCTTCATCCTGCTCACCGCGTCGGTCAACCTGTTGATGGGCTCGGCGTCGGCCAAGTGGGCGCTGATGGCGCCCGTCTTCGTGCCGATGTTCATGCTGCTCGGCTACTCCCCGGAGATCACGCAGACGGCGTACCGCGTGGGGGACAGCGTCACCAACATCATCTCGCCGATGATGAGCTACTTCGCGCTGATCATCGCCTTCTTCCAGCGCTACGAGCCGAAGGCCGGCATCGGCACGCTGGTGGCGACGATGCTCCCGTACTCGATCGTCTTCTTCATCGGGTGGAGCATCATGTTCGGCCTGTGGGTCTGGGCGGAGATCCCGGTCGGACCGGGCTCGCCATTGCACTACGTGCCCTCGGTCCCAAGGTAATCCGGCATGGCGCACGGCCGAGGATAGCGGCCGGTCGCTGGGCGTGACAGTGTTGGGGAGCGTCCGGGAGGATCGATGACGACACCCGTCGGTGAATCTTCGCTCACGCTCGCGGCGTTCCTCCACGCTCGCGCGTTGGCGAGCACGCGCGACCGCCTCGCCGTGGATATCCTCTGCGGCGCGGCCGTCGCTTCCGTTGCGCTCTGGGCGCGCCCGCAGGGTTGGGTGGCGCTGGCCAGCGCGGGCGTCGCGTTTGCGATGTACGGCGCTTGGGCCGTCGCGGAGCGCCAACTGCAGCCCAGCGCTGAGCCGCGGCGGCAGTCTGTCGAGTTTCTCTGGTTCGCGGTCCGCGCGCTCGCCGGCACCTGGGGACTGCTCGCCTTCGCGCTCTGTCTCTTCGCCTTGCTCGGCATGGCGCTCGGCACCTGGATCAGCTGACGTCCGCGTTCCTCCGCGGGCGCAGCGACAGGAACAGGCCGAGGAGCATCAGCGCGAAGAGCACGCGATTCACCACGAGACCGCCCGCCGTCCCCGTGCGCGCGATCGGCACGAAGTACAGCGCGATCGACCGCGCGATGTATTCCAGAGCGAAGAGCGCCAGCATCAGGGGCACGGCGCTGCGGTAGCGGGCGAGCGCGAGCGCGCAGAGTGCGTAGAAGGGAAGGCGCGCAATGCCCAGCAGCGCGAACAGGGCTACCACGGCCTGCGCGGCCGCCGGTGTGTACGTGCTCAGTGGAATCCCGTCGGCCCCCGAAGCGACCGTCGCGCCCATGAAGATGGACACGAGACTTTGCAGCGTCTTCATCACCAGCACCGCGCCGAGCAGCCACAGGGCGAGCGTCGAACCTTGGTACGAGTTGTCGAGGCGGGCGGGGAAGAGTTGGCGAAGCATCGCGGTATCTCCTGATCAGGGGAGGGCGGCGCGGTACTGGGGCCACTTACGAAGCGGCGCCGGGCCGGGTTTCTTCCAAGCGTCGGTCCGCTCTACCTCGGAGGTTCGCATGCGCCTCTACGTTCAGGTCACCGGCGCCGTCTTCGCCTTCGGCGCCGTCGCCCAGCTGACGCGCGCGGTGTTGGCGCTCCCGTTGAATATCGCCGGCTTCGCCGTTCCAGTCTGGAGTTCCGTGGTCGCCTTCGTCGCGGGCGCGGCGATGGCCGCGTGGGCGTATCGCCTCACGAAGGCGAGCCGGGCGTGACGGTCGTCTTCCTGCGCGGCGTGAACGTCGGCGGGCACCGCACGTTCCGCCCAACGGAGGTCGTGAAGCGCCTCGCCCATCTCGACGTCGTGAACATCGGCGCGGCGGGCACGTTCGTGGTGCGCGCCCGCATCGCGCAGGCGCGCGTGCGTGCCGAGTTCGCGCGCGTCCTGCCATTTGCCACTGACATCGCGCTCGTGCGGGACCGTGATCTGCTCGCCCTGCTGGACGGCGCGCACGCCGCAGGCCACTCCTCGCCGCGCGATGTCGTGCGCTTCGTCACCGTGCTGTGCCGACAACCCACGCGCACGCCGTCGTTGCCCGCGCGGTTTCCGGCCCGAGGCCAGTGGCTGATGCAGCTCATCGCCCGCGACAAACGTTTCGTGATCGGCGTGTACCGCCGCCAGATGCGGGCGGTCTCGCTGCTGGGGGAGATTGACGACCTCTTCGGCGTGCCGGGCACGACGCGCAACTGGAACACGATGGAGAAGATCGGCGCGGTCCTGCCCGCTCCCACACGCTGACGCGCGCCAGAAGCTGCGGCCACGGCTAGCCCGCTTCCGCTCCCCCGTGACAGATTGACGGGGCCTCGGCGCGCCCGCCGCGCGCGCCTCCGCCGCCCGAATCGCCACCGCATCCCCAGCCCACGAGTCCCGTGACCACGCTCAAGTTCGACATGATCCAGACCGTCGCGCTCGCCGCGGTGGTGCTCTTCCTCGGCTATGCCATTCGCCGTCGGATCTCGGTCCTCGACCGCTTCAACATCCCGGCTCCGGTGGTGGGCGGCTTCATCTTCGCCGCCGTGGCGCTCGCGCTGCGGCAGTCGGGCGTGCTCGCGCTGGAGTTCGACACCACGCTCCAGTCGCCGTTTATGATCGCGTTCTTCACGACCATCGGCCTCGGCGCGAGCCTCAGCCTGCTCAAGAAGGGCGGCCCGCAGGTGGTGCTCTTCTGGCTGCTCGCGAGCTTCCTCGCGGTGCTGCAGAACGGCGTGGGCGCCTCGATCGCCAGCGCGATGGGGGTGGACCCGCTCATCGGCCTCATCTCGGGCTCGATTACGATGACCGGCGGGCACGGCACCGGCGCGGCGTTCGGCAAGATGATGGAGGAGCAGTACCAGATCACCGGCGCGGTGACCGTCGCGATGGCCGCCGCCACGTTTGGCCTCGTCTCCGGCGGACTCATCGGCGGCCCCGTGGGGACGCGGCTCATCACGAAGTTCGGGCTGCGCCGGGCGACCCCGGACGTCCACGCGGGCGAGGCGGCGAAGGCCGCCGCCGTGGCGCCCATCGACGCGGAGATTGACACCGAACCGGACGGCGAGGCGCCCACGGCCTTCCTGCTGCTGCAGATGATCACCGTCGTGCTCGTCTGCATGGCGCTCGGCGGCCTGCTCTCCAAGTGGCTCGGGCAGTTCGTCACGCTGCCGGGTTACATCGGCGCGATGCTCGTCGCCGCCATCGTCCGCAACCTCGCCGACTCCACGCGCGTGTTGAAGATCTCGGTGCGCACCGTGGACGACCTGGGAACGATCGCGCTCTCCCTCTTCCTCACGATGGCGCTGATGTCGCTGCGCCTGTGGGAGCTGCTCGACCTCGCCGGGCCGATGATCGTCATCCTCGTCGTCCAGGTCTCGATGATGGCGGCGTTCGCGTATTTCGTGACGTTCCGGGTGATGGGACGCGACTACGACGCGGCGGTGATGGCCGGCGGGCACTGCGGCTTTGGCCTGGGCGCCACGCCCAACGCCGTGGCCAACATGACGTCGCTGGCCGAGCGCTTTGGCGCCGCGCCGCGCGCGTTCCTGGTGCTCCCGATGGTGGGCGCGTTCTTCATCGACTTCAGCAACGCGATCATCATCACCGCCTACATAGATTTCCTGCGGTAGCGCGGCACTTGCCGCGCCCTCGCGTGTATCTCGAGCCATCGTGATGCTTCGTTCGCTGACGTGCGGTTCGCTGCTGGCCCTCGCCGTTGCTTCGGCGGGGGCGGGCGCGTCGGCGCACGCGCAGGCGACGAGCCAGCCCGGCGCCCCGGGCGCCCCGCGCGCGGAACGGCCCGCTGGCGCCGCGGGCGCGACGCGTCCGACGGTGCGTCCCGTCACCGACACGACGGACACTGCGGGCGTCCGCCCTCCCGTCACGCCGCGCCGCGCCTTCCTGTACTCGCTCGCCGTCCCCGGGGCTGGGCAGGCGGCGCTGAAGCGCCACTTCTGGGGCGGCGCGTTCTTCCTCGCGGAAGGCCTCTCGCTGGCCCTGGTCTACCGCAGCGCCGAGGACCTTCGGCTCGCCCGCCAGTTCCGCGCCGACTCCGTGCCGGAGACGTATCAAGTGGACGCGACTGGCCAACCGGTGTTCGGTGGAGACGGACGCCCGGTGGTGGCCACGTGGACGGTGAGTCGCTACTCCGCGGCGCGCGTTCGCGCGCGGCGCACCCACTACGAGGACTGGATCGCGGTCGTCGTGTTCAACCACCTCATCGCCGGCGCCGACGCGTACGTGGCGGCGCAGCTGTGGGATCTCCCCGCACGGGTTGGCGTGCGCGCCACGCCCGACGGGCGTCCGGCGCTGGTGGCGTCGCTGAAGTTCCGGTAGCACGTGCGCGGTGGACGGCACCCCTGCGCGGTGAAGCGGCGCGGACCTTAGCGGGTCATCCGATCGAGCGTCACCTGCGGCAGTTCGTCGCGGCCGTTCCACCGGCAGAGCGACACCGACTCGGGCGTGAACTTCAGGAACGTCGGCTCGTTCATCCACGCGCCGGGGTTGGCGTAGATCCCCGTCTCGCGCGACTTGCGCTCGAGCATGGCGATGTGCGTGTGCCCGTAGACCACCGCCTCGAGCGACGAATCGGCGGCCAGCGCCTGATGCGCGACCGCGCGCAGTCCCTCGCCACCGTCGCGCGGGCGCACATTGCGGCTCGTGTGCGACGTCGCGCGCGCGAGCGCCGCCCCCCAGTCGGGATGCAGCCAGCGGAAGGCGCGCACCGACCACGGGTGCCGGATCACCGTGCGGAGGGCGCGGTAGCCCCTGTCCAGTTCGGGGCGCAGGCCGTCCCCGTGGTCCACGAGCGTCCGCCACCCGGCGAGGGAGCCCGTCCACGGGCCGTCGAGGTAGGCCGCGCCGCTCTGCGAGCGCAGGACGTCGCCGCCCCAGCAGTCGTGGTTCCCCTTGATCCACAGTACCGGTCGGCCGCGCTCAGCCAGGGTGGCGCACGCCGCCAGCAGGCGCACGCCCACGTGCGGGGTGACGTGCCCCCACTCGAACCAGAACTCGAACATGTCGCCATTCATCACGACCGTGCCCTGTCTCCCCGCCACGTGGTCCAGGAAGCTCCACAGCAAGGCCTCCTGCTCCGGCGGCGCCACGCCCAGATGGGCGTCGGCCACCACGTAGACGGGCACGTCGAGCGCGGCAGGAGCGCTGCCGGCCGGCGACGGGGCGGGTGAGACGTTAGCGGCCATCGCCTTATGCTATCGCACCGACGCGGGCTTTACAAACGTACGGCGCCCCCGGAGACTTCCCGTGGACACGCATTCTGCGCGCGGAGCGAAACGGATGGGGCAGGAGACGGTCTCGGACATACGGGTACGCTATGGGGAAACCGACCAGATGGGCGTGGTGTATCACGCCAACTACCTGGTCTGGTGTGAGGTCGGTCGAACCGACTTCATCCGGCGATGTGGGATGTCGTACGCCGAAATGGAGGCCCGCGGTGTGAAGCTCGCCGTCGTGGAAGCGACCCTGCGCCTGCACGCCTCGGCGCGCTACGACGAGGTGGTGCAGGTCACCACCCGGTTGGCTGGCCTCCGATCGCGGGCCGTCGAGTTCGCCTACGAGATCACCCGCGAGGGCGACGGGGCGCGGATTGCGACGGCGGCCACGACGCTGGTCTCGCTGAACGGCGACGGGCGTCCGGTCGCGCTGACCGCCGACCTCCGGGCGTTGCTCGAACGCGGCCCACTCGTCGATTAACAAATGTCCTCGTTCCTGCCATGGCGCCGGCTGACGGTCGCTCTCGCGGTGGCCGCCTCGGCGTGCGCCTACGGGTTCAGCGGTGGCGGCCTGCCAAACCACGTCAAGACCGTGGCGGTCATTCCGCTCGGCAACGAGACCGCCTCGCCGGAGATCACGCGTGAGGTGACCGAGGCGCTGCGCGAAGGACTGGCCAAGCGGCTTGGCCTGCGTGATGCCAGCGAGGAGCGGGCCAGCGCCATCGCCCGCGGGACGATTGTGCGGTATGAGCTGGACGTGCCCGTGGCGTACAGCGCCGATCCACAGCAAGCGTCGGCGACGCGGCGCAAGCTGCAGATCGTGGTGGACATCGAGCTCTACGATCAGGTGGCCGGACGGACCATCTGGCAGAAGAAAGGGATCATCGGCGAAGGCGAGTACGCCGAGCGGGGCGAAGCCGACGGACGCAAGCAGGCCATCAGCAAGATCGTCAACGAGATCGTTGAGGGGGCACAGTCGCAATGGTGATGCGCGCGCGCAGGGGTTCAGGACGGGCGG
Source organism: Gemmatimonadota bacterium (assembly GCA_016871855.1). Lineage (GTDB taxonomy): Bacteria > Gemmatimonadota > Gemmatimonadetes > Gemmatimonadales > Gemmatimonadaceae > PNKL01. Next base: position 8,636 of record VHBQ01000036.1, on the reverse strand, counting down.
GCTGCCTGGTGACGATGCTGGTGATCGCGGCGGTCGGCTACTTCGGACTGGGCATCGGCTCGGTCTACTGGAACTACTTCCAGTACCGCGACCGGATGATGCAGGAGGCGCGGTTCGCCGCCAGTCGCACCGACGGCGTCATCAAGCGCCGCATCGCCGTCTTCGCGGATTCGCTCGGGCTGCCGGAAGGGGCTCGCCAGGTGCGCATACGGCGCGCCCAGAAACGCATCCACATCTGGGCCGAGTACTACGAGCTCATCGAGCTGCCGTTTATTGCGAAGGAGCTCCTCCTGTCGCCGCGCGTCGAGTGGACGTACTGACGCCGCGGCCGCCGGACACGAAGATCCGCACGTGGGAGGGCGCCGCCGCTTGGCGGCGCTCGCTGACGGGGCCGCTGGTCTTCACCAACGGTGTGTTTGACCTCCTGCATCCCGGGCACGTGGACGTGCTCACCGGGGCGCGGGCGCACGGCGCGCACCTAGTCGTCGGCCTGAACAGTGATGACTCAGTGCGGCGCCTGAAGGGGCCCGAGCGCCCGGTGCGCACCGAGGCCGAGCGGGCCCTCGTGCTGGCCGCGCTTGAGTGCGTGGATTGCGTCGTCGTCTTCGGCGAGGACACCCCGCGCGAGCTGGTGCGGCACCTGCAGCCCGACGTGATCGTGAAGGGCGGCGACTACTCGCCCGACACGGTCGTCGGCGCCAGCGACGTGCTCGCGCGCGGAGGACGCGTGGTCATCATTCCGCTCACGCCGGGGCAGAGCACGTCAGGCATCATCGAGAAACTGCGAGGGACGGGTGGCTGAGATGCGAGCGGATGGGCGCGCGCCGGCGACGCTTCGGCCGGTGACGCTGCAGCGCGACGCGGTGGCGTACGCCGAGGGAAGTTGCCTGAGCGTGTTCGGCAACACGCGCGTCTTGTGTGCGGCGTCGGTGGAGCAGGGGGTGCCGGCGTGGAAGAAGGGGCGGGGCGAAGGGTGGATCACGGCCGAGTACGCCATGCTTCCGCGCGCCACGCACACCCGCACGTCGCGCGAGCGCGGCCAGGTGGGCGGCCGCACGCAGGAGATTCAACGTCTCATCGGACGCTCCGTGCGGGCGATGCTGGACGGGTTCGCGTGGGGCGAATGGACGATCAAGGTGGACTGCGACGTCGTGCAGGCCGATGGCGGCACGCGCACGGCGGCGATCACCGGCGCGTGCGTGGCGGTGTGCGACGCCTTCGACTGGATGGTGCGCCAGGGGCATCTCGGCGCGACGCCGGTGCAGCGGCGCGTCGCGGCGGTGAGCGTGGGCGTGGTGGACGGGGTGCCGTGCGCCGACCTCTGCTACGCGGAGGACGTGCGCGCCGCGGTGGACATGAACGTGGTGATGGCGAGCAACGGGCAGTTCGTGGAAGTGCAGGGCACGGGGGAGCACGGCACGTTCGACCGCGCGCAGCTCGAAGCGCTGCTCGCGCTCGCGACCGGAGCCATTCTCGAACTCGACGCGCATCAGCGGCGCGCGCTCGGCGTGGCATGAGCCGCGTGCTGTTGGCAACGCGCAGCGCGGGAAAGCTGCGCGAGCTGGGGCCTATGCTGCGCGCGCACGGGTGGGCGCCGTTGGACTTGACCGCGGCGGGGATCGCCGAGGATGCGGCGGTGGAGGACGCGCTCGAGCAGGCCGACACGTTTGAGGCGAATGCCCTGGCGAAGGCGCGGTACTTCCATCAGCGGAGCGGGTTGCCGACAATCGCCGACGACAGCGGCTTGTCGTGTGACGCGCTCGACGGCGCGCCCGGGGTGCGAAGCAAGCGATGGAGCGAGCGCGCAGATCTCACCGGGCTCGCGCTCGACGACGCGAACAACGCGCTGCTGCAGCAGGCGCTGGCCGCGGCGGCACGCGCGGGACGCACCTCGCGCGCGGCGCGTTACGTGTGTGCGGCGGCGTACGTGGACGAGGCCCGCGAGCTCGTGATGCGCGGCGAGACGGCAGGGCGCATCCTCGAAGTGGCGGATGGTGCGGAGGGGTTCGGATACGATCCGTACTTCTTCAGCGATGACCTGCAGCGGCCGTTCGGGCGCGTGATGCGAGAGGAGAAGGGGCGGGTGAGTCATCGCGGTCGCGCGGTGACGGCATTGCTTGAGCAGTTGGAGCGGGGGAGTTGATTTGGCGAGCTGGTGCCGGTATTTTCCGAGTCTTCGCGGGGCGTAGCGTAGCCCGGTATCGCGCCTGCTTTGGGAGCAGGAGGTCGCCGGTTCGAATCCGGCCGCCCCGATCGTGTGCTCTTGAGGCAAAGCGGGACGGCGAGGGACTCAGGCCGGATGCGGTGAAGCGCCAGTAGCTCAGGTGGATAGAGCAACAGCCTTCTAAGCTGTGGGTCGGGGGTTCGATTCCCTCCTGGCGCGTCGCGAGCGAGACGTTGGATGGCCTGTCGTACTCTGTCTCACTCTGTAGTTTTCTGTCGTATTCTGCATTTTCGCACCCATAGCTCAACTGGCAGAGCAACAGACTCTTAATCTGCAGGTTCTAGGTTCGACTCCTAGTGGGTGCATGGCAGCCGTCGCGTGAGAACGCGGCGGCTGTTTGCTTTGATGTTGACGGGGAGCGCTGCGTGGGCCGGTGATGGGGCCGGTGACGGGGGTTTTGGCTTGCAATCGCGAGTCCCGATCTTGGTCGTGGTCGCGGTCTTGATCCGGAGTCAGGATCCTGGTCGTCGTGCTCTTGCGTAACTCACTCGGGTTTATTACTATACCCTTCCTCCCTTGGAAAACGACCAGTGGGAGGGTGGTGCCAGACGGGCCCGCGAGGGCCCGTTCGTGTCGGCGGTCACTCGGTTGAGAAATACTTTCAGCGAGGCCATTGACAATGAGGGCATCACGCAGTATAGTTAGAGGCTGTCGCGGAAAGCGCGACTTTGAGCTGATTGATAATCGAGATGAGATCATTGAAGGGTGTGCGAGGCGATCTCGATGATCCGGGCCCGTTCGGGGACTCGGGGAGAGATCAGACCCGAACCTTATCAAGTGATTCCGAACACGCTGTCACGCGACAGCGTGGCAGCGTATCGGAAAAGAGCTGACAAACACTCATTGGAGAGTTTGATCCTGGCTCAGGACGAACGCTGGCGGCGTGCCTAACACATGCAAGTCACGGGGGCCCGCAAGGGTAACCGGCGAACGGGTGCGTAACACGTGAGCAATTTGCCGATTTCTGGGGGATAGCCGGTCCAACGACCGGGTAATACCGCATACGCTCATCGGGGGGCATCCCCTGGTGAGGAAAGCTCCGGCGGAAATCGAGAAGCTCGCGGCCTATCAGCTAGTTGGCGAGGTCACGGCTCACCAAGGCGACGACGGGTAGCTGGTCTGAGAGGATGGCCAGCCACATTGGGACTGCGACACGGCCCAGACTCCTACGGGAGGCAGCAGTGGGGAATATTGCGCAATGGACGAAAGTCTGACGCAGCGACGCCGCGTGTGGGATGAAGCTCTTCGGGGTGTAAACCACTGTTGCTCGGGACGAACCTCCCCTTTCGAGGGGACTGACGGTACCGAGTGAGGAAGCACCGGCTAACTCTGTGCCAGCAGCCGCGGTAATACAGAGGGTGCGAGCGTTGTCCGGAATCACTGGGCGTAAAGGGCGCGTAGGTGGCTTGGTTAGCGTGTGGTGAAAGCTCGGGGCTCAACCCCGAGTCGGCCATGCGAACTGCCGAGCTCGAGCATGGTAGAGGCAGGTGGAATTCCGGGTGTAGCGGTGGAATGCGTAGATATCCGGAAGAACACCGGTGGCGAAGGCGGCCTGCTGGGCCATTGCTGACACTGAGGCGCGACAGCGTGGGGAGCAAACAGGATTAGATACCCTGGTAGTCCACGCCGTAAACGATGGGCACTAGGTGCTTGGGGGAGCGACCCCCTGAGTGCCGGCGCTAACGCATGAAGTGCCCCGCCTGGGGAGTACGGCCGCAAGGCTGAAACTCAAAGGAATTGACGGGGGCCCGCACAAGCGGTGGAGCATGTGGTTCAATTCGACGCAACGCGAAGAACCTTACCTGGGTTTGACATGCACGAGAAAGCTCGCAGAAACGTGAGCCCCTCTTCGGAGTTCGTGCACAGATGCTGCATGGCTGTCGTCAGCTCGTGTCGTGAGATGTTGGGTTAAGTCCCGCAACGAGCGCAACCCTCATCTCCAGTTACCAGCGGGTAAAGCCGGGGACTCTGGAGGGACTGCCGGTGCCAAACCGGAGGAAGGTGGGGATGACGTCAAGTCATCATGGCTCTTACATCCAGGGCTACACACGTGCTACAATGGCCGAGACAGAGGGTCGCGAACCCGCGAGGGGGAGCCAATCCCCAAACTCGGCCTCAGTTCGGATTGCAGTCTGCAACTCGACTGCATGAAGCTGGAATCGCTAGTAATCGTGGATCAGCTACGCCACGGTGAATACGTTCCCGGGCCTTGTACACACCGCCCGTCACGCCATGGAAGCTGTGAGTGCCCGAAGTCGGTGCCGCAACCGCAAGGAGCAAGCCGCCGAAGGCAAGCGCAGTGACTGGGGCGAAGTCGTAACAAGGTAGCCGTAGGGGAACCTGCGGCTGGATCACCTCCTTAACGGAGCCGCGAGTAGGCCCGGTCTTCGGACCGATGGCACGAAAGCGCTTCTTGTTAGTCGCCGCCTCGCACCACCCTGATCTCATTTCGATTTTCATATTGTGGGATGGCGCCGCCCCTCGGGGCGGCGCGCAGTGCCCCCGCTGTTTGACAATGGATGTGGTAGTGTTCGTGGGAAAGTGAATCTCACTGATGTAAATCGCTGAAGCGCTTCGCAAGAAGCAATCAGTATTTACTCGTTGTAGATCGCGCGTGCTCTGCTTGACAGTTTTGTGGTCAAGCGAGTGAATGCAGATGGAGGATGCCTGGGCACACGAAGGCGATGAAGGACGCGGTAAGCTGCGATAAGCTTGGGGGAGCGGCACACACGCATCGATCCCAAGATCTCCGAATGGGGCAACCCAGCCGGTGGTGACACCGGTTACGGCGCAAGCCGAGCAAACCAGGGGAACTGAAACATCTAAGTACCCTGAGGAAGAGAAATCAAACGAGATGCCCTCAGTAGTGGCGAGCGAACGGGGTAGAGCCCAAACCGGAGTCCGCAAGGGCGCCGGGGTTGTAGGACCCACGCACGCATCGAGCGACGCCAGCCGAAGTCCCCTGGAACGGGGCGCCAGAGACGGTGACAGCCCGGTACGCGAAGGTTATGTACTCGATGTAGTGGAGTTCCTGAGTAACGCCCGACCCGAGTAATCGGGCGTGAAGCTGGGGGGACCACCCTCCAAGGCTAAAGACTCTCGTGTGACCGATAGTGAACGAGTACCGTGAGGGAAAGGTGAAAAGCACCCCTGTGCGGGGAGTGAAAGAGATCCTGAAACCATCTGCATACAAGCGGTAGGAGGGCGGTGCAGTCTTCGGATTGTACGCGCCTGACTGCGTGCCTTTTGCATTATGAACCGGCGAGTTACTCCTCAGATGCGAGGCTAAGCCGTTTAGCGGCGGAGCCATAGCGAAAGCGAGTCCTGTAACGAGGGCGACTGAGTATCTGGGGGTAGACCCGAAGCCAGGGCGATCTACCCATGAGCAGGGTGAAGCTGAGGTAACACTTAGTGGAGGCCCGAACCGGTGTGGGTTGAAAACCGCTCGGATGACTTGTGGGTAGGGGTGAAAGGTCAATCAAGCCTGGAGATAGCTGGTTCTCCCCGAAATCTATTGAGGTAGAGCCTCGAGGCGTGTTCGCAGGGGGTAGAGCGACTGGATGGGCGCGGGCTGGCGTAGCCGGTACCAACCCCAACCAAACTCCGAATACCTGTCGAATGGACCTCGGGAGGCAGTCGCCGAGCGATAATGTCCGGCGGCGAGAGGGAAAGAACCCAGAACCACAGCTAAGGCCCCGAAGTGGCCGCTGAGTATAGCGAAGGATGTGTTCGTGCCGTGACAACTGGGAGGTTGGCTTAGAAGCAGCCATTCCTTTAAAGAGTGCGTAATAGCTCACCAGTCCAGCGTGAATGCGCCGAGAATGGTCGGGATTAAGCGGCCCGCCGAAGCTTGGTCTTCTGACTTTGTCAGAGGGGTAGGGGAGCGTTCTGTATGCCGTGAAGCCGGGGTGGAAACCACCGGTGGAGCGTACAGAAGTGAGGATGCCGGTTTGAGTACGCGCAAATGCGGGTGAAAACCCCGCACACCGTAAGCCCAAGGATTCCTGCGCCATGGCAATCAGCGCAGGGTGAGGCGGACCCTAAGGCGAGGCCCCAGAGGCGTAGCCGATGGACAGCCGGTCAAAATTCCGGCCCCGCCTGCAGCGTGTTAGCAACTCTGGAGGGACCCTGAAACGAAGCGCGAGCGGTCTTGTGGATGACCGTTCAAGGGTGTAGAGCAATCGAGACCTGAATACGAGAGCGCGGGGCAACCCAAGCTCAAGTCGCGTGGAGTCGGCAGGCAAGAAAAGCTCCAGTAGGGAATGCTGCAGACGTCCGTACCGCAAACCGACACAGGTGGGCAAGGCGAGTAGCCTAAGGTGAACGAGTGAAACTGGGTCAAGGAACTCGGCATAATGATCCCGTAACTTCGGAAGAAGGGATGCCCGTGGCGGTGGTCGGCTTCGCGCCGGCTGCTTCTCCGGGTCGCAGAGAATCGGGCCAAGCGACTGTTTAGCAAAAACACAGGTGTGTGCCAAGCCGCACAAGGCGCCGTATACACACTGACGCCTGCCCGGTGCCGGAAGGTTAAGGGGAGAGGTTAGCCGCAAGGCGACGCCTTGAGCCGAAGCCCCGGTAAACGGCGGCCGTAACTATAACGGTCCTAAGGTAGCGAAATTCCTTGTCGGGTAAGTTCCGACCTGCACGAATGGCGTAACGACTTGGTCACTGTCTCGACCCAGTGCTCGGCGAAATAGCAGTATCGGTGAGGATTCCGATTACCCGCAGCAGGACAAAAAGACCCCATGCACCTTTACTGTAGCTTGCCATTGGACGTCGCACGTGACTGTGTAGCATAGGTGGGAGACTTTGAGGCCCAGGCGCTAGCTTGGGCGGAGTCACCAGTGAAATACCACCCTGGCTCGTGTAACGTCCTCACCACGCTCTAGCAAACCTAGGCTGGGACCGTGGCAGGTGGGCAGTTTGACTGGGGCGGTCGCCTCCGAAAGAGTAACGGAGGCGCGCGCAAGGTTCCCTCAGCGCGGTCGGTACTCGCGCTTTTGAGTGTAACGGCATAAGGGAGCCTGACGGTGAGACCGACGGGTCGAGCCGCCACGAAAGTGGGCCGTAGTGATCCGGTAGACCGGTGTGGATCGGCTATCGCGCAACGGATAAAAGGTACGCTGGGGATAACAGGCTTATCGCGCCCGAGAGTTCACATCGACGGCGCGGTTTGGCACCTCGATGTCGGCTTATCACATCCTGGGGCTGGAGAAGGTCCCAAGGGTCCGGCTGTTCGCCGGTTAAAGTGGTACATGAGCTGGGTTCAGAACGTCGTGAGACAGTTCGGTCTGTATCCGCTGTGGGCGTTGGAGAGTTGAGGGGCGCGGACTCTAGTACGAGAGGACCGAGTCGGACGATCCGCTCGTGTCCCGGCTGTGACGCCAGTTGCAACGCCGGGTAGCGATGATTGGCACAGATAACCGCTGAAAGCATCTAAGTGGGAAGCTGTCCCCAAGATGAACTCTCCCTGGTGCCTCGAGCACCCTAAAGGGCCGTCGGAGACTACGACGTCGATAGGTCGCCCGTGGAAGCGCAGCAATGCGTTCCGAGCGTAGCGATCCTAATCGCCCGTGAGGCTTGACTACTCCTTTGGTTCTCCTTCCGGAGAACCCTTCGCAGAGCATTCGCGACACAACGCGAAAGCAGCGAGATTCACCACACACGAACACTGCCCGCCATTGTCACCAACTTGCTGGCGATTAGAGCGTCAGGGCCACACCCGTTCCCATTCCGAACACGGTCGTTAAGCCTGACAGCGCCGATGGTACTCCGCCCGAGAGGGCGCGGGAGAGTAGGCCGTCGCCGGCACCTCATTGAACCCCCCAGTCGCAACCGCGGCTGGGGGGTTCGTGTTTTTTCGGGGCCGCGGAGAGCGCTCGTCGCCGCCGATGGCACCGCGTGGCAGGCACGGCGGCTTGAGCTGCGGCGTGGCTGGGCGGGGGGGCCGCGGCGTGCGCAGCAGCGTGGGCCGCAGCGTGCGCCACAGCGTCCGCCACAGCGTCCGCCACAGCGTCCGCAACAGCGTCCGCAACAGCATGCGCGAAAGCGTGCTACGAGGATATTACACACTGCAACGCTCGTCGGAAGTGAGAGCGAGTCAAGCAACGGAAATACTTAGAGTTATCTGCGAGATAACGGCCAAGTGAGCAGTTCCGTGACAGTGGGCGACACCTGTCAGCGACTGTCATGAAAACATAGGATTGACTCAACTTCTGACGACCGTACATTGGAGCATCTTCTACTCCCGAGCCTCGTGTGCGGATCGTTCCACTGTTTGGCGTTTGTCAACACCGGTTTGAATTGCACACTTTCACCGGAAAGAATTGCACACTCGGGTCGGGGTGCGAGCCCAGGGGCGGTCAGGCCTCCTGCCGGCGGGGCCGGCGGTCGCGGTCGGGCGGCGATGGGG
>VHBQ01000035.1 GCA_016871855.1 Gemmatimonadota bacterium | reverse complement strand
AGCGCGCCGATGCTGCTGCAGGAAACCCTGCTGTTCCCGTACCTCAGCGGGGCCGAGTTCATGCACCGGTTCAAGGGGGCCAAGACGGGCAAGCCTCCCTGGCAGCCGATCCCGGTGAGCACGGAGCAGGTGCTGCACTTTGAGAAGTATCAGGCTGGCGAGCAGCCGGTGAAGGTCGAGTTGCCGACGCTGCTGGCAGGGACGAAGGTGTACGAGAACAACCTGGGCGAGTTCGAGACGCGCCTGTTTCTCTTCCAGGCGCTGCAGGATCTTGGGACGTCGGCCCGCTCGGCCGCCGGATGGGGTGGTGACCGCTACGTCGTCGCGAACCTCGCCGGCGGCGCGGGCATCGTGTGGGTGACCGTGTGGGACACGCCAATCGATGGCGGCGAGTTCCGCGACGCGGCGCAGCGCGCGGCGCAGCGCCGCCTGGGCGTGGCCGGCACCGGCAGCGCCGAGGTGCGGCGGTTTGAGGGGAAGGGACGCGTGGTTGAGATCTCGGCGACGACGGTGCAGGGGAAGGCAGCTATCATCTGGACCGACGTGCCTGCAGGGAACGGCACGCGGCTCATCGACGCCGCCAAGGTGCGGCTGACCGGGCAGTAGGAGGACGGCGATGCGAACACGATGGGGACGGCACCGCGCACCGCGCGCGATCGCGCTGATGCTGGCGCTCGCCGGCACCGGGTGCATCGAATGGAAGTAGACCACCGCGGCGCCGGAGGAATCGGTGAAGCGGTTCATCTCGCTGGTGCAGACACTCGACGGCACTCGCACCGCGACCCTCGTGGACCGCGCCGCGCCAACGCCGGGCGGCGGCGCCGCGGTGAGCGCGGTGCTCCCGAGCCAGGTGCTCCGCGGCGGCACCGTGCAGACGACGATCACGTCCGCGTCGCCCTTCAGCCGCGTGGTGTTCGCCGTGCCCGGCAACACCGATCACTGGGAACTCGCGCTCGGCACGCCGACGACGAGCGTCACGGTCCTGATGGTCATCGCGGTCGAGGTGCCCAAGACGGTCTTCCAGCTCGACCTCGCCGGCGGCGGGGCGAGCAACACCGGGACGTACCAGTCGTCAAACCTCGGCGTGATCTTTGTGGGCACGGGCGAGATCCAGACGAACGTCACGTGGAACTCCAGGGCGGACGTGGACCTCCACCTGATTGACCCGACGGGCAAGGAGATCTACTACGCGTCGCGCAACTCGCCGACCGGCGGCCAGCTCGACCTCGACTCCAACGCGGGCTGTGCGACCGACGGCCCGCGCGCGGAGAACATCTTCTGGGGCGATGGGATCATCGTACCGCGCGGTGAGTACATCCTGCGCGTGGACTACTGGTCGAGCTGCGGTGAGCCCTCGACCGACTACACGGTGACCATCAACCTGCGCGGCCTGCCGCCGAAGATCTTCACCGGAACACTCACCGGCACCGGCTCGCGTGCCGGGGCGGGGGCGGGGAAGACGATCGCGGTGTTTACTTACTGAAGAGAACGACAGAGAACGACAGAGAACGACAGAGAACGACAGAGAACGACAGAGAACGACAGAGAACGACAGAAGCGGCTGGCGTCGGTGAATCCACCGAGCCAGCCGTTCTTCGTTTCGCGCTGTCGTGGAACGTCGTGTTCTGCGGTTCTCTGTGGTACTCTGTCGTCTTCTGTCGTCTTCTGTCGTCTTCTGTCGTCTTCTGTCGTCTTCTGTCGTTCTCTGTCGTTTTCTGTCGTTCTCTGTCGTTCTCTGTCGTTTTCTGTCGTTCTCTGTCGTTCTCTTAGTTGACCGCCCTTCCCACCACCCACGTCACTCCCCCAATCACGGCGCCCAGCACGTAGCCGAGCCGCACGATCAGGTTGAGCTCGCGTTGTGTCACGTTGCGCACGATTTCCTCCATGCGCTGCGTGCTAAAGCCAAGGACCTTGCGCTCGACCACGCCGTGGACGTCGAGGGTGGCCACCCATCCGGGGATCTGCTGCATCAGCCAGGCCCACAGCACAGGCGCCGCGCGGTGGGCGAGTGCCGTGCTCGCGTCGGGGGGAAGGAAGCGCGAGAGCTGGCCGATGGGCTTGTCGAGCAGCGCGCGCGCCGCGCCTGATGCGGCCTCGCTCCCCAGCTCGCGCGCCCGCGTCGAGCGCGCCGCGTCGATGATCCACCCCGCCACCACCTGATCCTGCAGGGGGGCGAGCACGTCGCCCCACGTGCGCGTCTCGGCACGCTGGAGCGCGTCGGCCACCGCGCGCTCGACGAACTGCTGGGTGCGCTCGGTGCCGGCCACGCGGAACAGGAAGTCGCCGAGCTTCGCGCGGATCGGGCGCCCTTCCTGCGTGCGCCCCTCCTCGAGCAGCTCCGTGGCCAGCAGCGCGGCCTGCGCGGCCAGCTCGACGCGGCGCTCTGGCGTCAGGAGCAGGCCGAGCTCGATCGGCGCCAGCTCGGCGCGGGCCCGCTGCACGAACGCGAGCACCTGCTCCTCGAACGCCGGGGTGTCCGCGTGCGCGGCCAGCACGCGCGCCAGTTGCGGCCCCAGCACGTCGAGCGCGCGCTCCACGTCGGGCAGCACCGCCTCGGGGAGCAGGGTGCGCAGCGACGGCCAGTCGCGTTCGAGGAGCCGCGCCGTGAACTCGGCGAGCCGCGCATCTACCGTGTCGCGCAGACCGTCCTTCTGCAGGGCCGCGCCAATGTCCTCGGGGGTCAGCAGGCGCTCCCCCACCACGCGTCCGATGGACTTCGCCAACCGCTCCTTGTTCTTCGGGATCGCGCCCTGCAGGCCGAAGCGGCGGTCGTACGGGTGGAAGAGCATCCAGACCGCCACGGCGTTCGTGACGCCGCCGGCGATCGTGCCGACCGCGACGTTCACCAGGAAGCTGCCGAGCGGGCTGCTCAGATCCATGTCGGTATTACGCGCGGGGGCGCCGTGGAGGTTCAATCCGGGCGCGCACGGTCACGTGAGCGTCCCCCGGCGCGCGGTCACGCGAGTGCCCACCGGCGGCGCGCGGCGCGCACGAGTGGATCGAGCGGCGCGCGCTTGGGCCGCAGGAGCGTCCCGCGGCACGCGCGCGCGCCGCACTGGCATGGGAAGCGCCGCTTGCGAGCGGCCGTGTGGGGATCGTCGAGTTCGATGGCGTAGTCGTAGCCCAGTTCCTCCCCGGGGGCGATGGCGCGCAGGCTAACGATCCACATATGGTCGCCCGCGGGCATCGGCTCGCAGTTCGGCGCGCACGCGTGGTTGATCAGCCGCGCGTCGTTTCCCCCGACGTTGGCGTCAATGACGCGATCTTCGTCGAGCTGCAACAAGTAGGTGTGCTCCGGCTCCTCGTGCCCGTCCGGCGCCGTCGGATACCGCCGCTCGCCCTCGGCGTGCGAAATCAGTTCGCCCGTGTACTCGATGATTCGCGTGCCGGCCGCGATCGGCTTCACGGCAAACACACCTAGCCCGTGACGTGCAGAGCGCCGTCGGCGGTACTGCGCCGGCGACGCAAGTGGAAGCTCACTCACGCATCGCGGAACGGCAGGCGCGCGCCGCGCGCCCCGGGTCGTGCGTGCCATCGCCGTCAGCGCGGCGCGTCGGGCGCGGCAGGCGGCTCCTTCGACGTTCCACCGTCCACCGTCCACCGTCCACCGTCAGCCGTCTTCCGTCCACCCTCCACCGTCAACCGTCCCTCTTCGAACAGCGGCAAATCGTCCGCGAAACCCAGCGGCGCCGCCGGCAGCAGCAGCTTCTCGATCGCCTCATCCATCGTGTGCACAAACGAGAACCGGACCTGCGTGCGCACCTCATCGGGCAGTTCGCGCAGGTCCTTCTCGTTCGCGGCGGGGAGCACCACCTCGCGCAGGCCGCTGCGATACGCGGCGAGGATCTTTTCCTTCACACCGCCCACCTCGATCACCTTGCCGCGCAGCGTCACCTCGCCCGTCACGGCCACGTCGCGCCGCACGGCGCGACGGCTCATCACGCTCGCGATGGCGAGCGTCACGGCCACGCCCGCGCTCGGTCCGTCCTTAGGCACCGAGCCCGCCGGGAAATGGATGTGCAGGTCGGAGTGCTTGAGCTCCGGGTCGCCGAGGCGCAGGGTGCGCGCGCGTGAGCGCACGTAGGAGCACGCGGCGTCCACCGACTCGCGCATCACGTCGCCGAGTTGTCCGGTGACGAGCAAGCGTCCGCTCCCCGACATCAGCAGCGCCTCGATCGTCATCAGCTCGCCGCCGGTCGCGGTCCACGCGAGCCCGGTCACCGCGCCCACCTCCGGCGCTTGCTCCGCCGCTTCCGCGGCGTAGCGCGGCGGTCCCAGCAGCTCCTCGATGCGCGTCTGGTCCACCACCCAAGCTCCCACCTCGCCATCCGCCTTCCGGCGCGCCCGCTTGCGCATGATCGCCGACAGGTTGCGCTCGAAGTTGCGCAGCCCCGCCTCGCGCGCGTAGCGACTGGCCAGGAAGCCGAGTGCCTCGTCGGTGAACTGCAGGTCGAGGTCGGAGATGCCGTGCTCCTCGAGCAGGCGCGGCAACAGGTAACGCCAGGCGATCTCGACCTTCTCCTCGATGGTGTACCCCGCGATGCGGATCACCTCGAGGCGGTCGCGCAGCGCCGCCGGGATGTCGAACAGGTTGTTCGCTGTCGCGATGAATAGCACCGACGAGAGATCGACGGGCAGGTTCAGGAAGTGGTCCACGAACGTCGCGTTCTGCGACGGGTCGAGCACCTCGAGCATCGCGGCGGCGGGATCGCCTGTCGGGCCGCCCGCGGCCATCTTGTCGATCTCGTCGATGAGAAAGACCGGGTCGCTCACGCCCACGCGGCGCAGGGCCTGCACGAGCAGCCCCGGCAGCGAGCCCACGTATGTGCGCCGGTGCCCGCGGATCTCGGCTTCGTCGCGCACGCCGCCGACTGAGATGCGATAGAACTTGCGCCCGATCGCGGCGGCGATGGCCTCGCCCAGCGAGGTCTTGCCCGTTCCCGGCGGCCCGACGAAGCAGAGGATCGGGCCGGGGGCGTGGCCGCCGCGCAGTTTGTGCACGGCCAGATGTTCGAGAATGCGATCCTTGGCCTCGCGGAGCCCCCAGTGCCGGCGGTCGAGCGCTTCCTCCACGCGGTCGAGCACGATGTCCGCCGCCCCCTCGGTGCGCCCCCACGGCAGGGCGAGCACCCACTCGAGGTAGTTGCGCAGCACCTGATACTCGCTCGACGCGCTCGAGAGCCCGCGCAGGCGCGCCGCCTCGCGCCGCGCCTCGGTGGCGACCGTCGGTGGGAGCGTCGCCTCCTCGATCTGCCGCAGCAGCTCGCCCACCTCGCTGTCCTGTGCGTCGCCCTCGCCGAGTTCCGCTTGGATGGCGCGCAGCTGCTGGCGCAGGAAGAACTCGCGATGGTGCCGCTCGATGTTCGCGTCGGTCTGCACGCGCACGTCCTCGAGCACCGCGGAGCGCGCCAGCTCCTTCTCGAGTCGCGCGAGCACGAACGCCACGCGATCGGAGACGTCGAGGCGCTGCAGCACCTCGTCTTTGTCGGCGGCGCGGAACGGCCCTCGCGAGGCGACGACGTCGGCCGCGTACCCGGGCGCCGCGGCATTCAGGCGCACCAGCGCCGATAGCTCCGGCGGCGTGACATCGCTCGTCTCGATCAATCGGTCCGCCGCGTCGGCGAGCTGGACGAGCAGCATCCGCAATCCCGGGACGTCTGCTGCCCCTTCGGTGACAGACTCCGCCTCGGCGTACGTGACCGCGCCGCGGCGCTCCAGCTCCCCGATGCGCACCCGCGCCAGCCCCTCGAGCGTAACCTGCAGCGTGTCGCCGGGGACGGCGGTCCGCGCGACCACGCGCGAGAGGACGCCGATGCGTCCGGTGAGGCCGACGGCATCGCCGCCTGCGCCGCGCAGCGGCGCGACGGCGACGATCACCTCGAGGTCATGCTCCGGGTGCGCCTTGAGCAGCGCCACGTTCTCCGGCGCGCCCATCTGCACCGCCACGGTGCCGCGGGGGAAGACGGCCGTGGACCGCAGCACGAGCAGCGGCCGTTCGATGCGGGCGGTATCGGCGATGGAGGACGGCCCGGGCGCGGTCACGGGTACTAAGGTAGCAATTGCGCAATTTCGCGAAAGGCCGAGGGGACGGGGAGCGGGAACTGCGCTCGCGGCGCGACGGCAACTACAACTGCTTCACCACGGAGACACGGAGGTCACGGAGAACGGCAACTACAAGACCTTGGGGTAACGACAGCGCGCCGCGCACGCATTTGCGTGGCGCTCGCAGTGCGCCCAAGAAGTTGCTGTTGTAGTTCTCCGTGCCCTCCGTGATCTCCGTGGTAACAGCAGTTCTCCGTGTCTCTGTGGTGAGTCTGTTCCCCGCCACGCCAAATCCCGCCCCCTCCCCGTTATCTTCCACGGATGTTCCAGGAACTCTCCGACAAACTTGAGAACGCCTTTGCCAAGCTGCGCGGGCGCGGCGTCCTCACCGAAGCCGACATCAAGGACGGACTGCGCGAGGTTCGCCGCGTCCTCCTCGAAGCCGATGTGAACTTCCAGCTCACGCGCGAGTTCCTCGAGCGCGTCGAGAAGAAGGCCGTCGGCGTTTCGCAGATCCGCACCGTCTCGCCCGCCCAGCAGCTCGTGAAGATCGTCTACGACGAGCTCACGGCGATGCTCGGCGAGCGCAAGGAAGGGCTCAAGCTGTCGTCGGTGCCGCCCACGGTGGTGCTGATGGTCGGCCTGCAGGGCTCCGGCAAGACGACCACCGCCGCCAAGCTGGCCCGTCGCCTCAAGGGTGAAGGGCGCCAGGTGCGCCTCATCGCCGCCGACGTGTACCGCCCCGCGGCCATCGACCAGCTCGAGACGCTCGGCAAGGACCTCGACATCCCCGTCTTCGCCGACCGCTCCACGACCGACGTCGTGAAGATCGCCCGCGCCGGCCTCGACATCTCGCGCCGCGAGCGCGACCGCGTGGTGCTCATCGACACCGCCGGCCGCCTGCAGATTGACGAGGAGATGATGGATGAGCTGCGCCGCCTCAAGGAGGCGGTGCGCCCCGACGAGATCCTCCTCGTCGCCGACGGCATGACCGGCCAGGACGCGGTGAAGATCGCGCAGGGTTTCGACGGCGCGCTCGGCGTCACCGGCGTGATCCTCACCAAGATGGACGGCGACGCGCGCGGCGGCGCCGCGCTCAGCATCTACGGCGTCACCAAGAAGCCCATCAAGTACATCGGCGTCGGCGAGAAGAGCGACGCGCTCGAGGAGTTCCACCCCGACCGTATGGCCGGGCGCATCCTCCAGCAAGGCGACGTGCTCACGCTCGTCGAGAAGGCGCAGGGGGCGATCGACGCCGAGGAGGCCAAGCGCCTCGACAAGAAGGTGCGCAAGGAAGGGATGGACCTCGGCGACTTCCTCGCCGCCATGAAGCAGATCCAGAAGCTCGGGCCGATGGAGGGGATCCTCAAGCTCCTCCCGGGCGTGAACGCGAAGATGCTCAAGCAGGTCAACACCGATCCCAAGCGGATGAAGCACCTCGAGGCGATCGTGCTGAGCATGACCGCCGAGGAGCGCAAGCAGCCGGATATCCTCAACGGCTCCCGTCGCGCGCGCATCGCCAAGGGCAGCGGCCGCCCGATCAGCGAGGTCAACAAGCTGCTCGAGCAGTTCCGCGGGATGCAGAAGATGATGAAGGCGATGAAGGGTGGGGGGAGGATGCCATTCCCTGGGATGCGATAGAGGATTTGGACCTAGGATTTCGATTTAGGATTGCGACATAGGAATCGGATCGGCGATGGTCCCATCGCCAGTCCCTTTCATTGATCGGAATCCTGAATCGCAATCCTCGGTCCAAATCCTCAATCGTTAGGGTACCTTGAGTCCCACCCAAGCGTCGGCTATCTTACTAGGCTCGCTGCTACCGCCGGTCTCAGACCGGCCCCGGGTGCGGTCCGGACTTTCCGGCCCCGCGATGAGCCCGGCGGCGGCGACTCACCGCACTCTCTGGAGCGCATCCGATGGCCGTTTCCATTCGTCTTCGCCGCGCGGGCCGCAAGAAGGCCCCCATGTACCGCATCGTCGTCGCCGACTCGCGCATGCCGCGTGACGGCAAGTTCATCGAAGTCCTCGGCCAGTATCAGCCGCGCACCGGCGAGAAGGCGGTGACCCTCAACGTCGAGCGCGCCAACTACTGGCTCGACAACGGCGCCCAGCCGTCGGACACCGTCCGGTCGCTGCTGCGCAAGGCCGGCGTGCTCAAGGCGCGTCACGAGCAGCGCCTCGCGGCGAAGCTCAGCGCCGCCGCGGTCCCCGTCTCGGAGACCAGCGAGTAAGCAGGTGACGAGCGGCCCCACCGCCGTCGTCGGGCGCGTTCGCCGCGCGCACGGCATCAAGGGCGAGATGGTGGTGGCCCTGCAGACAGACGCGCCGGACGCGGTCTTCGCGCCCGGCGCGCGCGTTTTCGTGGGCACCCCAGACGACGAACTGGCCCCCGATCCCAAGACCGGTGCCCTGCGTGAGTTCGTCGTCGCCACCGCGCGCGACTTCCAGGACGGCCTGCTCGTGCGCTTTGAGGGGATCGCCGACCGCACCGCCGCCGAGCGCTGGCGCGGCATCTCCCTGCACGTGCCGATGGACGAGCTCGAGCCGCCGGCCGAGGGCGAGCTCTGGGTGCACGAACTGCCCGGCATGCGCGCGCTCGACCCGAAGGGCGTGGTCCTCGGCGACGTACGCAGCTCCTATGAGTTGCCGCAGGGGCTCGTCCTCGAGATTGAGACGCCGCGCGGCCTGCGCGACGTGCCGTTCAACGACGCATTCGTCGTGGGCTTCGATCGCGAGCGGCGCGAGATCACGCTCGACGTCCCCGCGGGCCTGCTCGAGTGAAGATCAACATCGTCACCATCTTCCCGGAGTTCTTCGCCGGGCCGCTGTCGCTGAGCATCCCGCGTCAGGCGCTCGAGGCGGGGAGCGTCTCGTTCAACGTCGTGGATCTGCGCGACTACACCCACGACCGGCACCGCACGGTGGACGACTACCCGTACGGCGGCGGCGCCGGGATGGTGATGAAGCCCGAGCCGTTCTTCGAGTGCGTCGAGGCGCTCTCCGCCAAGCCGCCGATCGTCCTGCTCTCCCCGCGCGGCAAGGTGTTCACGCACGACGACGCCGAGCGGTTTGCGGCGCTCGATGAACTGACGCTGCTTTGCGGTCACTACAAGGACGTGGACCAGCGTGTCGCCGAACACCTCGCCACGGAAGAAATGTCCGTCGGCGACTTCGTCCTCTCAGGCGGAGAACCCGCGGCGCTGTGCATCGTGGATGCTGTGGTGCGCCTTCTCCCTGGCGCGATGAGCGACCACGACAGCGCGCGCACCGACTCATTCTACGGGCGCGGGCTCTCCGCGCCGAGCTACACGCGGCCGCCTGAGTTCCGCGGGCACCAGGTGCCGGATGTCCTGCTCAGCGGGCATCATGCGGAGATTGAGAAGTGGAGACGGCTGGAGGGGGAGCGGCTGACGCGCGAGCGGAGAGGGGAAGGCAGCTAGGCTGATGGAACGAGGAGGGGGTAGAGGCGAAACGCTGTGGAACGGGGAGGAGGTAGAGGCGAAGGGACGGGGGCTGAGGATCGGAACGAGGTACGCGTCCCCCGTCCCGCCTCTCAGCCCCCGTCCCTTCGCCTCTACCTCCTCCCCGTTCCGTGCTTTTCCGCCTAACCCCAAGCAATTGCACAGCTTGACCTTACGCCTGCAAGCGGATAGCTTTGAAGGCTCGACTATCCGCCAACCATCGCAGGACAGCTCCCATGCATCCCTTCATCGAAACCCAGAAAGAGTGGCTCAAGGACGTTCCCCCCTTCCGCGCGGGCGACACCGTGCGGGTGAACGTCAAGGTGAAGGAAGGCGACAAGGAGCGCGTGCAGGCCTTTGAGGGCGTGGTCATCGCCAGGAAGGGTGCCGGCGTGAGCGCCACCTTCACGGTGCGCAAGATCAGCAACGGCGTGGGCGTGGAGCGCATCTTCCCGCTGCACTCGCCGATGCTCGAGGGGATCAGCGTCGTGCGCCGCGGCCGCGTGCGCCGCGCCAAGCTGTTCTACCTCCGCGAGCTGACCGGCAAGGCGACCCGCATCCGCGAGAAGAAGGTGCGTGTGTCGGTGCCGGTGACGGGCACGGCGGAGGAGGCGTAAGTCGAGTGGCGCGGTGGAGCGCGGTGGAGCGCTCGCTGCGCGCCGAAGGCGCCCGGCTCATCGCCGGAGTGGACGAAGTCGGACGGGGCCCGCTTGCGGGTCCCGTTTTCGCTTGTGCGGTGATCATGCCGCCGGGGGCGCGGGCGATACCGGGCGTTGAGGATTCGAAGAAGCTCACTCCCGCCGAGCGGGAGCGGCTGGCCGCGCTGATCGCGGCGCGCGCCGTGAGCGTCGCGCTTGGCGCGGCGAGCGTGCGCGAGATCGCCGCGCTCAACATCTACCACGCCACGGCGCTGGCGATGCGCCGCGCGCTGGTCCGGCTGGCCGAGCGGCCCGATGCCGTCCTTGTGGACGGCAAGCCCATCAAGACGCTAGGCGTGCCGCACCGCGCCTTCATCGGCGGCGATGCGCGGGTCTACTCGATTGCCTGTGCCAGCATCGTGGCGAAGGTGGCGCGCGACCGGCTGATGCGGGCGTTGGCCCGGCGGCACCCGGGGTACGCCTGGGAGGCGAACGCGGGGTATGGGACGCCGGCGCACATCGCGGGGCTGAGGCGACTGGGGATGACAGCCCATCACAGGGCCAAGTTCTGTGAGGGGATTGTGGGGGACGAGGGGTAGAGGCGCAACGCTGTGGAACGGGGAGGGGGTAGAGGCGAAGGGACGGGGGCTGAGAGGCGGAACGGGGAATGCGTCCCTCGTTCCTCACCTCGGACCCCGTCCCCTCGCCCCTACCCCCTCCCCGTTCCGTTGTCGAGTTACCGTCTCTCCCCTCACTCGTCCCAGAGTAGCGCGATTCCCCGCCAGTTCTTGACGGGGTCTTTCGGGAGCCGTAGCTTCTTGGCTCCCGGTCCGATCACCACTATATGAGTGGCTGGCCGGTCTGGGCGCTGCGGAATGGACGGACGGAGTGGGCAAACTGCGACCCCAATTGGGGTTGCGAGTTGCCTGCCCCGTCGTCATATTCCACGAGATTGGCCAGCAGTGTGTTTTGCCTTGCCAGCACGACTTACCGTGGATGGAGGCGTGGCAGGTGCGCAAGGGCAGTGATTTCGCGGTGTTTTTTTCTTTTTGCAGTGCTACTTCCACTGGGGGTTCCATGAACTTCTCTCGTAAGACGATTCTCGTCGTTGGCGCCGCGCTGCTCGCGGCGTGCGGCGACAAGGTGACGGTGCAGGAGTACACGCCGCCTGCCGTTACCGCGAAGGTGAACTTTGTTGAAGTGACGCCGGCGGCTGTCACGGTCAACACGGGTGCTTCGGTCACGTTCACGGCTGCCGTGAACGCGGACGCGGGCCTCGCCACGACGGTGACGTGGACGGCTTCGGCCGGCACGATCACGACGGCGGGTGTCTGGACGGCGCCGGCCACGGCCAACCCGGGCGTCGCGATCTGCGCGACCTCGACGGTTGACACGGGCAAGAAGGGCTGCGCGCAGGCCGTCGTGACGGCGGCTGCCGCGGTGATCCCGGCGACGGTGTCGATCAACTCGATCACCGCCTCGGGCAACCTGAACACGACGGTCAACCCGGCTGCGGTCGCCGGCGCGATCGACGTGACGGTCAACGTCAACCCGGGCAACCAGACGATCAGCAAGGTCGAAGTGCTGTTCGGCGGCGTTGTCGCGTACACGCAGAGCTTCACCGCGGCCCAGGCTGCGGCGCTTCGCTATGCGGCCGACGAGGCTGCGGCGGCGCAGACGACGTTCCCGCAGGTTATTGCGTCGATCAATACCGCGGCGTTCAACGCCACGACGGGTGCCGCGACGTGGCTTAACGGCGCCACGATGCTTCAGGCCCGCCTCTTCACCACGGCCAGCGGCACCTCGCAGGCCGCCAGCGCCTCGGTCGCGCAGACCCTGACCCTGGCCAACGTCAACAACTTTGCGGTAACGACGACCGTCGGCGGCACGACCACGACGGCCAACAACGCCGGTGGCTTCCGTTTCACGCGCGGCGATGTCATGACGAGCGTACTGCCGGTTTCGTACAACGGCATTGCCCTCGCGTCGGCGACGGTGAACTTCGGCGTGGCCGCGTGCGACCTGTCGCTCACGGCGCAGCGGACGAAGGCCCTCACGGCCCCGGCTACGGGTTCGTCGGCTTGGACGGCGACGTTCGCGAACTCCGGTGCTGCGGGTGCGGCGAACGCAACGAACTACGAGTACAGCGCGGCGTGCGCATCGCTCGCGACGGGCGAGCAGATCTCGATCCAGACCGCTCAGGACGCGAACGGCAATCCGTTCACGACGCTTGCGTTGCCTGCGAACTATGGTGCTGGGTTCCGGATGGACAACCGCGCACCGGCGGCGCCAGCCGTGTTCGTGAACCCGAACGGCCGTTTGGGCGGCTGGGTGAACGACGCGGTCATCTTCAACACGATTCAGGCTGCTGCCAACCTGAACGGCATGATCACGGCCGCGATCGCTGATGCTGGCGTCGGTGGCGTGACGTATGCCGCGAGGGTCGGTGGCACGGTGGCTGCGGCCATTGCCGCCGCTGACGTGACCTCGCCGGCGACCCTCGCCGCGTCGATCGCCCCGACGAGCTACTGCCTCGTCGTGTACTCGGTGGACGCGCTGGGCAACCGGACGGCCTCGCCGGGTTCGGCGACGGCTTGCGGCGCGACGACGCAGTCGACCACGATCGGCGTTGACCGCGCCGCCCCGACCATCAGCTTCTCGGGCGGTCTGGGCGCCAACGCGCGTATCAACACCGCGACGGTGGCCGCCGAGTTCCAGGTCACGGTGAGCGACACCGGCACCATCGGCAACTCGGGCATGAACAGCGCCAACTCGGTGATGGGCACGGTGACCCTGCGCAACGCGACCGCCACGGGCGCCGCGACCTGCTTGGTGGGCACCTACGCCGCGGCGACCGGCTGCTCGGCCGCTTCGGTGAATGCTGCGCCGGTCTTCCCGCTCGTTCCGACGACCGTGATCGCCGCCAACGCCAGCCCGGGCTACTTCACGTACACGGGCCAGGCGCGCGACGCGGCTGGCAACCTGTCGGGCACGGTGACTCGCGTGGTCGCGCATGACGACGCCGCGACGCCGCCGGTGGTGGTCTTCTCGACGCCGCTGCTCCCGGGCACGCTCAACCCGAACTCGTTCGTGATCAACAATGTCGTCAGCGACAACCTCGACATTCGCGATTATCAGTACACGTTCTTGTATGGCGCCACGATGGGCGGCTTCCCCTTCGAGGGCACCGCGCAGACGGCGGTCAACGGCTACAACGCGTCGCCGCTGATCAACTCGTCGTACAACGCCACGTACTCGGGCGCCATCCTCCGTCAGGTGCAGGAGTGGACGGGTGCTCCGTGGACCGTGGGCGCGGCTTCGGCTGCGACCACGAGCACGATCATCGTGCGCGACCAGGGCGGCAGCGCCGGCACCACGCTGGCGACGGTCATCCCGGGTGGCACGTTCACGATCACCACGCCGACGAATTATGCGACGGTCGTGGGTGGCTCGAACTGGGTTATCTCCAACGCGGCGGTCAACATCTCGACGGGCGCGACCAGCCCGGCCGCGAACGCGCTGAGCGTGACGCTCAACGCGGACCTCGAGGGCGCTACGGCCACGTTCAACTCGCCGTTCGCTCGCGTGGACTTCTACGTGCTGTCGGCGGCGAACATCTGGGTGAAGATCGGGACCGCGACGGCGCCGGTTACGACCGACAACGGCGTGCTCCGTCGTCATCGCTACTCGCTCGCTTGGACGCCGGGCACGACCTTCCCGGTGGGCGCGAAGAGCATCCGTGCGGTTGGTGTCAACGCGGCGAACGACGTCCTGTCGACCACGACCAACACGAACGTCACGCTTACCAACCCGTAATCAGCTAGCTCATCGGCTGAGCACGAAATCCAGCTGGGGTCCGGTCGAAAGACCGGGCCCCAGTTGGCGTTGGGCGCGACCAGCCCGGCCGCGAAAAGGACGCGGAGCATGGAGAAGCACGGAGTAACACGGAAGAGCACAGAAGAGCACGGAGGGGGGCACGGAGGGGCGCGGAGGGGCACAGAAAGGCACAGAAAGGCGCAGAAAAGCACGGAAAGGCACAGAGCCTTATGCGCCTAGGCTTGGGTGTGCCGCGCCTAGGAGGGCGTCAGGGCGCGTCCTGAACAGCAGGGAGGCGAGCGGGGCGCCCCGGGGCGCCCGCTGGCCTATTGCCGGATCCGCGCCGCCACGATGCGCTGGCCCACCGTCTCCGCGGAGAGGGCGGTCACCGTGGTGAACCCACGGGCGCGGAGTGCGTCGCCCGCGCTGCCGGACGCGAAGGAATCGCGCCGATACACGAGCCAGGCCTCGCCCGCGGGGAGTTCGTCGAGCGAGCGCACGACGTGGATGCGCATCCCGGCGCGCGCGTAGCGCTGCAGCGGCGCGGCGGTGAACCCCTCGAGCGCAAACACGTCGCGCGGACTGCCCGCGGCGACGTCGATGCGCCGGATGAACCGCCGCCAGTCGAACTTCGCCGGAGCGCGCTGGGGAAGCGCCACGCACGCCGCCGTCACCCACGCGAACGCCAGCAGCACCCAGGGCGCGCGGCCGCGCGGCGGGAGTGACGCGATGGCGATGGCCGTCAACAGAATGGTGGGCGCCGCCGCGCCAAGCAGGTAGCGCTGCACCCAGATGGAGTGCCCCGAGCCCACCGACACGGCCCAGACGGCGATCGGCACCGCGAGGCCGGCCAGCGCCAGCAGGAGGAGGTGGTCGTCGCGAGGCTCGTCCACCGACTGCGCGGCGCCGCGAGCGGCACGGAGCCGGCGCACTGCGAGCACGACCAGTGCGACGCCAGCGAATGCGAGCCAGGCGCTGTCCACCGAGGCCGCCCCACTGCGCCCGGTGAAGTCGCGGAAGAGCCAGAGCGGGGCGGCAGGGTCTGGCGTGGTGATCCAGGCCACGTTGCGAAGCGGCGACGGGTTCTGCATCGCGTGGGCAAGCACGGTGCCCGCCCACGGCAGAAAGGCGAGGAGCGTGAGCCCGGCGCTGCGCCAGACCCGCCCGGCCGACTCACGGGGCCAGGCGATCGCCGCAAGGCAGACGGCGCCCACGGTCAGCCACCCGAAGTAGTGCGTGTGGACGAGGGCGATATTCACGAGCGTGAGCAGGGCGAAGCTCTCGCGCGTGCGTCGCTCGCGGTCGCGCAGCACCGCGGCAAGCGCGAGGCACGCCAGCAGCGCGAGGAGCGAGTAGGCGCGCGCTTCGTTGGCCAGATCCACGAGCAGCGGGCTCGCCGCCGCGAGCGCCACCGCGAGCACCCCGGCGCGCGCTCCCGCGCGGACCTCCCGCGCGAGCCAGACGAGGGCGGCGCCGAGGAGCATGGCGAAGACGCACGGCAGCAAGCGCACCCAGTGGTCCCCATCGCCCCCCATCGCCAACCACCCCTTGAGCAGCAGGTAGAAGAGCGGCGGGTTGGTGTGGTCGGCGATGATCGCGCGCATCGCGTCGGCGAACGGCAGGGACGCGACGCCGACGGCGAAGATCTCGTCGTACCAGAGCGGACTGCGCGTCAGCTCTGGCAGGCGGAAGATGCCGAGGACGAGCGCGGCGAGCGCGGGGAGCGCCCAGCCGAGTCGCGCGGCGAGCTCGTCGAGAGTGGGGCGGGTGGTTCTCAGGGGGTACGAGGTTAGAGGGACGTACGCGTGCCGAGGCGGGATCCGCGCGTGGGGCAATCTGCTTCAGCACGGAGGACACGGAGGACGCGGAGGACTGCAACTGCGAAACTGGGGGTAGACAGCGCTCGCTACGCACACTCCCGCGTAGCGAGGGTAGTCCTCGAAAGACGTGGTCGTTGGGGTTCTCCGTGCCCTCCGTGATCTCCGTGGTAAGGCGGTTCCCGTTCCCCGTCCCTCCGGGGGCCTCGCGGGGGCAAGAACCGCCAATGGCGACCAAGATAGGTGCTGCGACGATCGGACGCATTATCTTTCTCGGCACGTCGGGCGCGAATCGCGAATCGCGAATGCATGCTCGATGTGACCCGGTAGCTCAGTCGGTAGAGCATGCGGCTTTTAACCGCCAGGTCGTGGGTTCGATTCCCACCCGGGTCATAACTACAGACGGTGGACGGTGGACGGGGGACGGTGGACCCACAATGCGCGGGCTTACTGGCCGCGCATTCGCATTTGTAGGGCTATCTGGAGCGACTTTTCGAACACTGTAGGGCAAAGTCGTAAGGGTGGTCGGGCATTCCCTCAGGGAAATTCCGACAGCACCTGATGGCTCCTGCGGGGCGTTTCCCGATAACCTATTGGTGCTATGCCGCCCGTTCGGGAGATCGCTGACTTCGCCCCCACGCAGCACACGACGCCGGGGGCAAACACACGTGTGCCGATTGGCGTTCGGCACACTGCGTGGAGCGATCGCGTCTTCAGGGTTCCGCTGTCGGGGAAGCTCCTCGGAGCCAACCTGCTGGTGGCCCTCATCGCGATGGCGTCGCTGTTCATCGCGCGGTCGCCCAACGAGACGCTGACCGAGAGCCTAGTGGTTTCGGTCTCTGCGGTGCTCTTCGCAATCGTGGCGAACATCGCGCTGGTGACCGTGGCGCTGCGCCCGTTGCGGGAACTCGAGCGGACGGCCCAGCGCGTCTGGGCCGGCGACCTGACCGTGCGCGCGCGGCCGAGCGGGACCGAAGATCCCGATCTGGGGCGGGTGCGCTCGGCGATCAATCTGCTGCTTGATGGCATGCACCACGACCGCGCGCGGATGCGCCGGCTGGCGCTGCAGGCGATCACCGTGGGTGACCGGGAACGGGCGCGGGTGGGGCGCGAACTCCACGAGTCGTCGGCGCAGTGGCTCGCCGGGCTCACGCTGGAGCTTGCGGCGCTGGCTCGCGACGCGCGTGACGAGGAATCGCGCACGCAGCTGCAGCGGATGCAGCAGATGGCGCAGCAAGTGATGGAGCAGGTGCGCGCGCTGTCCGAGACGCTGCATCCGCGCGTGCTCGACAGCCTGGGATTGGCCCCGGCGCTGCAGCACTTGGCGCGCAAGACGACGGAGCGGGGGATCGAGACGAGCGCCGAGACGAGCGCCGCGGATGCCCCGATTCCGGCGCACGTGGCGAGCGTGCTGTACGATGTGGCCCGCGAGGCGGTCGCCAACGCGGCCCGTCACGCCGCGCCCGCGCACGTGGAACTGCGCCTCTCGACGGACCACGGAATGGTCCGGCTGGAGGTCCACGACGACGGCCATGGCATGAACGTGGGCGAGGCCGAGCGCGGGGGGTTCGGGCTGTTCTCCATGCGGGAGCGCATGGCGCTGGTCAACGGAGCTTTTGAACTGGAGAGCCGGCCGGGCGATGGCACGCGAGTCATCGCGACGGCGGCTCTCAATAACGAGGACGGACGATGACTGGAGACCTGATTCGCGTGCTGCTCGTGGACGACCATGCAGTCGTCCGTGCCGGCGTAAAAGCCGTGCTGGGTGCAGCCAAGGACGTGCATGTCGTGGGCGAGGCGGGGTCCGGGGCCGATGCCCTGGCGATGGCGGAGCGGCTCAAGCCGGATGTCATGGTGATGGACATCTCGCTGGGCGACATGGATGGCATGGCCGTGACCCGTCAACTCGTGGCCAAGGGACTGCCGTCGCGCGTCCTGACGCTCACGATGCACGCGGAAGAGGATTACCTCGTGCCGATGCTCGAGGCCGGCGCGGCGGGCTACGTGCTGAAGACGGCCGCCGATCGCGAGCTGCTGGACGCGGTGCGGACGGTGGCGCGCGGCGAGGTGTACGTGCGCCCCGACGCCGCGCGCATCCTGGCCAAGGGCTACACGCGCAAGGACCCGCTGCACGAGGAGCGCACGCGCTTTGAGAAGCTCACCGAGCGCGAGCGCGACGTGCTGCGCCTGACGGCGCAGGGCTTCAGCGCGCCGGAGATCGGCGAGAAGCTGTTCATCAGCCCGAAGACGGTGGACACGTACAAGCAGCGGATTCAGGACAAGCTTGGGCTGTCGCATCGGCACGAGTACGTACAACTCGCCCTGCGGTTGGGGCTGCTGACGCCTGAGAGCTGATTGGGGATTTGGACCGAGGATTACGATTCCGGATCACGATTGAGGAAGGGGATTAGCGATGAGGGGCGGCCATCTGGCCGCCCCTTTTTCGCTAGTCTGATTCCGTGATCGAAGTCCTGAATCGCAATCCTCGGTCCAAGTCCTTAATCGTTGTTCCCCGGCGGCAGCACCAACACAGAAACTCTCGCCTTCCGTAGCAATGACGTCGCCACGCTGCCAAGCACGGCGTGCGCGATGGCGCTGCGGCGGTGGCGTCCGACGGCGACGAAGTCGGCCTTGGCCGCCACGGCGTATGTGAGCACCGACTCGGCGGCCTCGCCGTCGCGCCGCTCGGCCTCGATGGTGAGCCGCGGGTGGCTGGCCGCCATGCTCCCCCGCATTCCGTCAAGGGCGGCGGTGACGCCGCTGGCGTACGCGACGTCGATGCCGTCGTCGCTGGCCGCCGCCATGTCCAGGCGCGGACGCGCATGGAGCAGGGTCAAGGTGCCCCCATCGCCGAGCATCCCGGCGGCGGCGACGGCCGCCCGCATGGACGCCTTCGAGAAGTCGATGCCGACCACGGCGTGCCGTGGCAACTGCGTGAGCGACGGCGAGACCGCAAAGACCGGACGGTCGGTCGCCCGGGTCACGCGCAGGGCGGTTTCGTCGCCCACGAATCGGTCGATCAGCGAGTGCACGCGCAGCCCGGTGATGATCAGGTCCGCCGAGCAGCGCGTGGCCGAATCAACGATGGCCCGGACCGGCGAGCCCTCCACGCGCTCGACCTGCACGCTCGCGTCGCCAGCGAAGCACCGCTCCACTTGGCGCTCCACGCGCGCGAAGAACTCGTCCCGCAGAGTCTGATCGCCGGCCATCGAGGTCATGGCGGCAAGCGAGGGATCTGCGCTCGGGACGGGCACCGGGGCCGGCTCGAAGACGGCGAGGACGTGCACCGCGCCGGCGCCGCGGCGGTGCAGCTCGGCCACCAACCCCGCCGCCCCATCCGCGCTGGCCGACCCGTCGGTGGCCAGCAACACCCGCCCCTCCAGCAGGCGCTCCGGCCGCGGGGGTCGTGCGGAACTGGTCGCGGCTTCGTGCGCGTCAGCAATCACCGACAATTCAATCTCCCTAGGTTCTCAACTGCACCCTAGGCCACCGCTGGACGGCTGACAGTCGGGCATCGTGCCGAAGAATGGTGCGGGAATTCCCCCGGCGCGTGCCCCGAAATTGCCTTGCAAATGGGCGCTCGCGGTGCATTTTCAGGGGAGGCACTCGCCACCTCTATGGACACCCGCCCCCCCGCAGACGCTCGCGCGAACGCCCTCGACGAGGAGGACTCGGTCGCGACGATCGCCGCACCCGATGCGCTGTTCGCGAGCATTCTGGACATTGCCGCGGATGCGATCATCGTTGTGTCCTCGTCGCAGCACGTGCTGCATTTCAACCAGGGCGCGGCGCAGGTGTTCGGCTATCTCCCCGAGGAAATGGTGGGGCGGCCCCTCTCGCTGTTGATGCCCGATCGGTATCGGGGCGCGCACGGCGCGCATGTCAGCGGTTTCCGCGAGAGCACTGAGCGCGCCCGCCGGATGGCGGAGCGCCGCGAGATCTACGGCCTGCGCAAGGACGGGACCGAGTTTCCGGCGGAGGCGTCCATCTCGCGCCTCGAGACGCGCCACGGCCCCATCTACACGGTGGTGCTTCGCGACATCACCGAGCGCACCCTGCGAGAGCGCAACGAGCGCTTCCTGTCCGAAGTGGGCGGGCTGCTCGGCACGTCGCTGGACGTGGGGCGCACGTTGCAGGCGCTGGCCGACGTGCCGGTGCCGTACCTCGCGGAAGCGTGCATCGTGGATGTCGTCGGGCCGGACGGTGCGTGGCAGCGTCAGGTGAGCCACAGCGAAGTGTCGGAGTTGCGGGAGGCGCTGGACGCGCTCGCCCGCGCGCCACTGTCGTGGGATAGCCCGTGGCGCGCCATCGACGCGATGCGCGCGCGCAAGCCCGAAGTGGTGGGGACGATCAGCGACGACTGGCTGGAAGGGCACACCGAGTCGCCCGCCGAGCTGGCCCGGTGGAAGGCACTGCGCATGCGCTCGGCGCTGTTCGTGCCGCTGATCGCGCGTGATCACGTGCTGGGGGCGCTCACGCTGGTGCGCGTCAGCCACGCGCCCTTCACGACGGAACAGGTGGCGCTGGCTCAGGCGCTCGGGATGCGCGCCGCCTACGCGATGGACAACGCGCGACTGTACACGATGGCGCAACGGGCCACGCGCGCCCGCGAGGACGTGTTGAGCGTGGTCTCGCACGACCTCGGCAATCCGCTAGCGGCCATCCGGCTCTGCGCCGCCGCGCTGCTGGAGGCGCCGCCTGCCGATGTCAACGAACGGCGGCACCTGATGCAGGCCATCGGCAACTCCGCGGACTGGATGTCCAAGCTCATCCAGGATCTGCTCGACGTGTCCACGATCGAAGTCGGCAAGCTGTCGGTGGAGAAGCGCACCGAGCAGGTGGCGCCGATCGTTCGGCAGGCGCTGGCGATGGTCGGTCCGCAGGCGGAGCACCGAGGCGTGCAGCTGACCGCGGCGCTCGACGACGCGGTGCCCGCCGTGCATGGCGATGCCGCGCGCCTGATCCAGGTGCTCACCAACCTGCTCGGCAACAGTCTCAAGTACACCGACCGCGGCGGCTCGGTGACAGTGTCGGCGGCCGCGCTGCACGAGGAGGTGCTGCTGGCCGTGCGCGACACCGGGAGCGGCATCCCTCCCGAGCAACTGCCGCGGGTGTTCGAGCGGTACTACACGCGCAAGCGCGGCGCCAGCAAGAGCGGTTCGGGCCTTGGGCTCTCGATTGCCCGCGGCATCGTCGAGGCGCACGGCGGCCGCATCTGGGTGGAGAGCACGGTCGGCGTCGGGACGACGTTTTTCGTGGCGCTGCCCGCGGCGCGATAAGGCGTCGCGCGACCGGGCATCGCGCTACGGCGCCAGTACCCCCCACACGTCTCGCGAGATTCCGGCCATCAGGCGCTGCGCCGTGGCCCGATCGGGGATGGCGCGCGTCAGAATGACCAGCACATAGGGCGGACGATTTCGCGGGTAGACGATAGCCGCGTCGTGCGTCGTCGCGGTGATCCACCCGGTCTTGTGCGCGACGCGCGTGCCGGGCGGAAGGCCCGCGGGGATCTCCCCGTTGAACTCCTGCCGGGAGAGGATCTCGCGCATCTCGGCGCACGCCGTTGATGACGCGGCGCGGTCCTGCGCGATGGCGGCCATGAGCATACCGAGGTCGCGCGCCGTGGTGGTGTTATTGAGCCCGGCGTTGAAGGCCTTGGTGTCCTCCACGCCGCGCCGTACCTGCATCTCCAGTGCGCCCAGGGCGCGGGCCGTGACATGCGCCGTGCGCGCGTCGAGCAGGCCGATCACGGCGTTGGTGGCCAGGTTGCTGGAGCGGGTGATCATCCGCTCGTTGAGCTCCCGCAGCGAAACGGGCTGCCCGACGCGCGCGTAGAGCGACGAATCCGAGTCATCGCCTGCGTTCAGCGAATACCGAGAGCCATCGACGATGGAGGCGAAGTCGTTGCGCAGGGTGATGGCGCTGTCGAGCCGCAGCGCGCCGGCGTCGGCGCGTCGGAAGAGCTCGATCATCACCGGCACCTTCATCGTGCTGGCCGCGTGAAAGGTGACCGTGGCGCGGATGGAAAGCGTGTCGCCCGTGGCGAGGTCATGCACCCAGACGCCGACGACGGCACCCGGCACGCCGGCGATGCGCTGCTCGATGGCCGCGCCGAGGGCGCCGAGTCGATCTGCTTGGGCCGCAGGGGCGGCGCGCGTGGCGGGAGCGCGCGTCGCGCACGCCGCCAAGAGGAGGAGCGGCAGGAGCCACGCGGAGCGTATCGGGGCGGTCGGCTTCATACCGCGAGTATAGGCCTTGCCGCGAAAAGCCGATAGGTTTCCGCAATGCCCACGGCCGCCCGCCTCGCCCTCGTGCTCGCCGTCCTGGCGGCGGGTTGCGTGCGCGCCTCGTCTTCGCCGACCACCGCGCCTGCCGTGGAGCGCGCGGTGTCGAACGACGCGCCCGCCCAGCGGTCACCCGCGCCGCCGCCTGGTCCAGCGACGGTCCGCGAGAAGGGCACGGTCGGCGCGCCGCCGGGCCCGACCGCCGACAGCGTGTCACCCGCTGACGTCACGCGAGAGACAGCGCGGCTGTTTGGCGCCGAGGCGCCTCCGCCGCTGACCGACACGATGGCTGCCCCCGGCGCGCCCGTCTGGGACATCGACGTGCGCTCGTACGAGACGCACGCGCGTGTCGCGGACTACGTCCGGATCTTCAGCGGGCGCGCCAAGGGCACCTTCGAACTCGCGCTGCAGCGGCAGACGCGCTACGGCCCGATGATTCGCGAGCGGCTGCGTCGCGTCGGGCTTCCTGAAGACCTGACGTATCTGGCCCTGGTGGAGAGCTGGTTTGATCCCCACGCCTACTCGCGGGCCGCCGCCGTCGGGATGTGGCAGTTCATGGCGGGGACGGCGCGGGGAATGGGGCTGCGCGTGGACTGGTGGATCGACGAGCGGCGGGATCCGGTGCGCTCCACGGAGGCGGCCGCGCGCCTGCTCAACGCGCATCGCGAGCAGTTCGGATCGCTCTACCTCGCGGCGGCGGCGTACAACGGCGGCGGAGGGCGCGTCTCGCGCGGGTTGAGTCGCTATGCCGACGCCCTCGACGGCATCGAAGGCGAGGATCGGTTCTTCGCGCTGGCCGACCGGAGTTACCTGCGACGGGAAACCCGCGACTACGTGCCCAAGATCATCGCCGCGGCGCTCGTGGGCGAGGAGCCGCATCGCTACGGAGTGCGCGTGGACACGCTGGCGCCGTTCGCGTACGACTCGGTGCACGTGCCCGGTGCGACGCCGCTGGCGGCCGTGGCCAACGCGCTGGCGCTTGCTGGTGACTCGCTGTCAGAGCTGAACCCGCAAGTGCTGCGCGGCATGACGCCGCCGGGCGACTCGATGTGGGTGCGCATCCCGAGGGGCGCGGGTATCGGCTTCGAGGAGCGCTTTGCGGCACTCGAATCCGAGGAGCGACGCGCCATCGAACGGGTGCAGACGCGGAAGGGACAGACGATGGTCTCCATCGCGAAGGCGCACGGCATCACGTCCAAGCAGCTCGCCTGGTTCAACCCCAAGGTGTCGAAGCTCAAGAGCGGTGCGCTTCGGGCCGGCCAGACCATTCTCGTGCCGCGACGCGACGTGGTGCTGCTCGCACGAGACATCCCCAACCCGTCGGTGGAGCGCTATCCAAGGCGAGCGACCACAGCCGGGCGGCACACCGTCGTGAAGGGTCAGACGCTGGCCGGTATCGCCAAGCGCTACGGGACCAGCGTGGCGACGCTCAAGCGCCTCAATGGACTGAAGAGCGACCGACTGATCCCGGGACAACGCCTCGTGGTGTCCGCGCGCGCTGCGTCCACGCGGCCGGCGGCGAAGGCCGCGGCGAAACCCGCGGCGAAATCGGCCGCGAAGCCGGCGGCGAAGAGCGCGACGAAGTCGGCGGCAAAGAGCACGGCGAAGCCGGCGGCAAAGAGCGCGACGAAGCCGGCGGCGAAGAGCACGACGAAGCCGGCGGCAAAGAGCGCGACGAAGCCGACCGCGAAGCCGCGGGCGTAGCGCTACGCGCTACGGGACGTCGGGGGCGGTCCAGTGCCCCGATTTGCCGCCCATCTTCTCCAGCAGACGAACGCCTTCCACACGCATCGCCTTGTCCACGCTTTTCGCCATGTCGTAGACGGTGAGCAGGGCAACGGAGACGGCGGTCACGGCCTCCATCTCGACCCCAGTTCCGGCGACGGTGCGCGCCTCGGCCTCGCAGCGAACGCCCGGCAGCGCGTCGTCGAGCGTGAACCGCACCTGCACATCGGTGAGCGGCAGGGGATGGCAGAGCGGAATCAGCTCGGCGGTGCGCTTGGCGGCCTGGATGCCGGCCACCCGGGCCACGGCGAGCACGTCGCCCTTGGCGACGGCGTTGTCGCGGATCGCGCGTAGCGCGGCCGCGGACATGACGATGCGTCCTTCGGCCCGCGCCATGCGCGCGGTGGGCGGCTTGGCGGAGACGTCCACCATCGAGGCGTCGCCGCTGCGATTGACGTGAGAGAGTTCGCTCATGGGCCGAGGTGGGAGAACTCGCGCATCAGGCGGGCGCTGAGGAGCTGCGGCGAGACGTTCTGTTGAATGGCGACCTTCGCGTCCTCGACGGCGCGCATCGCGCGCGCGGCGGCGAGGGCGGAGCGCTCCTCGCCCGCGCCGACCGCCGCGCGCGAGCGCTCGTGCAGGAGCACGCTGAGTGCGTCGAGGACGTCGGCAAACGCGCCGCGCGCCCCCTTGCCGCCCTGCGCAAAGGCCGTGCGCAACGACGCCGCGCGCCCTTGCTGCGCCGCGTCGAGGAAGGCGCGCGCGCGCGCCAGCACGGCCTCCTGTTCGTCGTGGCCCAGCAGGCGACCGGGCGCCCCGTCGCACAGGCGAAGCCGCTCGTCGAGATCACCCGCGCCGCCGAGCGCCGCGGCCACGGCGGGCTGCGCGGCGAAGCGGCGCAGTTCCGTGTCGGCGAGCCGCGGTACGCGAAACGCCACTACGCGCGAACGAATGGTGGGGAGCAGGGATGCGGGCTCGCTGGACGTGAGGATGAACGTCACGCTTGGCGGAGGCTCCTCAAGCAGCTTGAGCAGCGTGTTGGCGGCCTCCGGGTTCGACGCCTGCGGCACCATCCGCTCGGCGTCGCCGATGATGAAGACCTTGCGGCGCCCGAGCGCCGGTGAGAGCGCGGCTTGCTGCACGAGCATTCGGCCTACGTAGACGTAGATCCCCTCGGAGCCGCCAGGCCTTGCGTAGAGTCCCTGCGCCTTGAGGCGATCGGCGATCGCCTGGTCGAGGTCCTCCTTCACTTCCTCGGGGCCGGGATCATCCTTGATGCGCGGCCGGGGGAAGATCCAGTGCAGGTCGGGGTGCTGCCCCTCGAGCGCGTACCGGCACGACTGGCATTCACCGCACGGCGCGTCGGGGCTGGTGCAGAGCAGCACCTGGCCCATCCAAAGCGCCAACCGCTGCTTCCCCACGCCCGGCGGCCCGTGCAGCAGCAGCGTGGACGGCAGCCGGCCGCTTCGCCATTGCGAGGCGAGGCGCGCGCGGAGGGCGTCGTGGCCGATGAGGGGGAGGAGTGGCAACGGGCGGACGGTGGACGGTCGACGGTCGACGGTGGACCCACTCACGATAGACGGTGGCGCTTGGTTGCACCAGTTTCCATGGGCCTGCGCGGCCGCTGCGTGCGGCGGCGTCTCCGAGCCATCGCCTCCTCCTCGTCCATTCATGCGACCGATCGCCATCGCCCTGCTACTCGCCGCCATGACGACTCCGCTTTCCGCCCAGCGCGCCCGCGCGCGCGAACTCGGCGTTGCCCCCGGCGTCTTCACGCCCGGGGGGCAGAACGCCATCACCGACGTCGCGGGCGTGCGCGTCGGTCACGCGACGGTCCTTGAGGGCGACCGGGTGCGCACCGGCGTCACGGCCATCCTGCCGCACGAGGGCAATGCGTATCTGGAGCGCGTGCCGGCGGCGGTCTGGGTCGGGAACGGCTTCGGCAAGCTCGTGGGCGCGACGCAGGCGAACGAACTCGGCGAGCTGGAGACGCCAATCCTGCTCACCTGTACGCTCTGCGTCTGGAAGGCGGCCGACGCGATGGCGGCGTGGATGCTCGAGCAGCCCGGGATGGCGCGCGTGCGCTCCATCAACCCGATGGTCGGCGAGACGAACGATGGTGGGCTCAACGACATCCGAGCGCGTCCAATCACCGCGGAGCACGTGCGGGAGGCGCTGGAGCGCGCGTCGGCGGGGCCGGTGGCCGAAGGAAGCGTGGGGGCGGGCGCGGGGACGGTGGCCTTCGGCTGGAAGGGCGGCATCGGCACCTCGTCGCGCGTCCTGCCGGCGGGACTCGGCGGGTACACGGTCGGCGTGCTGGTGCAGAGCAACTTTGGCGGCGTGCTGCAGGTGGATGGCGCGCCCGTCGGCAAGGAACTTGGCCAGTACGCCTTCAAGGACGCGACCGCCCGCGACGGCGGCGACGGTTCGATCATGATGATCGTGGCGACGGACGCGCCGTTGAGTGATCGCAACCTCAAGCGGCTGGCCTCGCGCGCCATGATGGGACTGGCGCGCACGGGCTCGTCGGCGTCAAACGGGAGCGGCGACTACGTGATCGCGTTCTCAACAGCGAAGGACGTTCGTCGTGCATTCACCGCGCGGCGTCTCGAGACGAAGGAACTGGCGAACGAAGAGATGTCCGGGTTGTTCCAGGGGGTCGTCGAGGCGACCGAGGAGGCGGTGTACAACTCGCTCTTCCAGGCCACGACCGTCACGAGCAATGGGCGCACGGTCGAGGCGATTCCGCTGGACGCGGTGCGTGAGGTGCTGCGGAGGTACGGGAGGAAGCGGTAACGACAGAGAACGACAGAAACGACAGAAACGACAGAGAACGACAGACACGACAGAAACGACAGAAACGACAGAAACGACAGAGAACGACAGAGACGGCGGCGCTCCTAGGGGATCGCGCCCTCAGTTCCCGCCGCCATACGCCGATATGCGGCGATCACACGCTGCAGCGCGATCTCTGGCGTATCGCCACACGCCGAAAGGTGGCCCATCTTGCGCCCGGGACGCGCCTCCCGCTTGCCGTAGAGGTGCACGCGGACGCCGGGCAGGGCGAGCGCGCCCTCAATGTCCGGTGCGGGCGGACCTGACCACACTTCGCCGAGCAGGTTGTAGATCGCCGCGGGGCGCACCACGTCGGTATCGCCAAGTGGGAGCCCGCAGACCGCGCGGACGAGCTGTTCGAACTGGCTCGTGACGCAGGCGCGCTCGGAGTGGTGATACGTGTTGTGCGGCCGCGGCGCGAGTTCGTTGACGCAGAGGCGGCCGTCCTCAAGCAGGAAAAGCTCTACCGCGATGAGGCCGACGACGCCCAACTGCTCGGCGATGCCGCAGGCGACCTCGGTGGCCTGTCGCACGACCGCGTCGTCGAAGCCGCCGGGAATCACCGACCAGGTGAGCACGCCGTGCGTGTGGTGATTCCGCGCGGGCGGGAAGGCGCGCATCGCGCCGTCGGGCGCGCGGGCCACCATCACGCTGAGTTCGGCGTCGAGGGACAGGAACTGCTCGGCGACGCACTCGGGAGCGCCGATGCCGTTCCACGCCGCCGCGGCGCGCTCCACCTCGTGCACGCGCGCCTGGCCGCGGCCGTCGTAGCCGCCGTGGGTGGACTTCACGATACACGAGCCCATCGCGCGCACGGCGGCCTCCGTTTCCTGCGCGCTCCGCACCACGGCGAAGGGGCCGAGTGGGAAGCCATGATCGCGCAGCCATTCCTTCTGCCGGGCGCGGTCCTGCACGATCCAGAGCACCTGCGGGCCCGGCCGGAGCGGGGCGTGCCGCTCGGCGGCCTCAAGCGAATGCAGCGGGATTTGCTCGATCTCGATGGTGACCACACTGGAGGCCGCGGCGAGACGCGCCGCCGCCTCCGCGTCGGCCCACTTCGCGGTGATAGTCTCTGAGGCGAGCGGACGGGCGGGGCAGTGCGCCTCTGGGTCGAGCACCCGCACGTCGTAACCCATCGTACGAGCGGCCATCGCGGCCATGCGTCCGAGCTGGCCGCCGCCGAGGAAGCCGATGGTGGAACCGGGGAGAATG
>VHBQ01000034.1 GCA_016871855.1 Gemmatimonadota bacterium | reverse complement strand
CCGCGCCCGCCGGCGGCGCGCCCGGCGGTGCCGGTGCCGCCCCTGCTGGAGGCGCCGCGCCAGGCGGCGGGACGGCCATTTCCACTTCCGGCTGCGGCCGCGGCTCCGTCACGACCGACGAGAAGACCAACACGCTCATCATCACGGAAACGCAGGCGCGCCTAGCCGACGTCATGGGGTTCATTCGCGACCTCGACGTCCGCACGCCGCTCGTCTCCATCAAGGCGAAGATCATTGCGGTGGACCGCACGGGCACCGAGAAGCTTGGCATCAGCTACGACCTGGGCTCGGCCACGACGTTCCAGAACCGGCTCGTCCCGCGCATCGTCAATAACACCGTCGTCCCCGGCGACTTCCGCGTGGACCTCGCCGGCGACGCCTTCACCGGCATCGCCAACGCGAGCCGCAGCTACAAGACGGAGTCCTCGGTCAGCCTGATCTACAACATGGCGATCGGCGGCTTCAACCTAACGTCGTTCCTCGACGCGCTGTCGCAGGAGCAACTCTCCGACATCCAGGCCGAGCCGAGCATCACCACGATCGACAACACCGAGGCGGAGCTCTTCTCCGGTTCGACGCTCTCTTACCTGCTGACGCCACCGGTGCCCGCGGGCCAGTTGAACGCCGTCGCGCCGCAGATCCAGA
Source organism: Gemmatimonadota bacterium (assembly GCA_016871855.1). Lineage (GTDB taxonomy): Bacteria > Gemmatimonadota > Gemmatimonadetes > Gemmatimonadales > Gemmatimonadaceae > PNKL01. The sequence continues at coordinate 29,015 of VHBQ01000034.1, read as the reverse complement.
CCAAGGACATCGGCATCCGGTTGACCGTGACCCCCCGTGTGACCGCCAACCGCATGCTGAACCTCACGGTCGTTGCGAACCAGGAACAGCTGGTCTCCATCACGTCGGCGGGACCGAACACGAACAAGCGCAGCTCCAAGAACGAGGTGATCGTCGCCGATGGCGAGACGGCGGTCATCGGTGGTCTGACGCAGACCTCAGTTTCGAAGAACAAGGTCGGCATCCCCCTGCTCAGCTCGCTTCCGCTCATCGGCCGCCTGTTCAGCGAGGTGGACACCGTGGAACGGAAGCAGGATCTGATCATCCTGATCACGCCGCACATCCTCGATGACGGCGAGCTGGTCCGTACGCCCGCGGAGAAGAAGGCGCCGTAACGCGGGCGCGCCACTCGGGTTACTTTGAGCGGGGGCGGCCTCTGGCCGCCCCCGCTCTACCGTCCACCGTCCACCGTCTACTGTCGCTTCCTTGCCACTCCGCTTCGTCACCGCAGGCGAATCCCACGGCCCAGCATTGATCTCGCTGGTCGAGGGCGTCCCCTCCGGCCTCGCCCTCCTCGCCGAGCACGTCAACGCCGACCTCGCCCGGCGCCAGCAGGGCTACGGCCGTGGCCGCCGCATGCAGATCGAGCGCGACGAGGTGGAGTTCCTCTCGGGCGTGCGTGCGGGCGAGACGCTGGGCTCCCCCGTCGCGATGCTCATCCGCAACCGCGACTGGAAGAACTGGCAGGAGATCATGGATCCGGCGCCGCGCGCCGAAGACGCCGACGGCGATCGCAAGCGCGCCGTCCACCGCCCGCGCCCGGGGCACGCCGATCTCTCTGGCCTGCTCAAGTACGACCGCGATGACGCGCGCGACATTCTCGAGCGTGCGTCCGCGCGCGAGACCACCGCCCGGGTCGCCGCCGGCGCCATCGCCCGCCGCCTGCTCGCTGAGTGTGGCGTCACCATCGGGTCGCATCTGGTGCACCTCGGCGGCATCGACGCGCAGCGCCCGGAGCAGCTCCCCGCCGAGCTCAACGCCGCGGCCGACGCCTCGCCCCTGCGTACCCTCGACCCACAGGCCGAGCAGCGGATGATCGAGCGCATCGACCAGGCGAAGAAGGACGGCAATACGCTCGGCGGCATCTGCGAAGTCGTCGTCGACGGCCTCCCCGTGGGGCTGGGATCGCACGTGAGCTGGGATCGGCGCTTGGATGGCCGTCTGGGGCAGGCGATGCTCTCCATCCCCGCGGTGAAGGGCGTGGAGATCGGCTTAGGCTTCGAGACGGCGCGCCGCACCGGCGCCGAGGTGCACGACGAGATCGAGATGGCCCCCGGCCGCGTGCGCAGCGGCAATGTGCGCCGCAAGACGAACCGGGCGGGAGGGACCGAGGGCGGGATGACCACCGGCGAACCGCTCATCGTGCGTGTCGCGATGAAGCCCATCAGCACACTGATGCGCCCGCTCGGCACCGTGGATACGCGCACGTGCGAGGCCACCGAGGCGGTCGCCGAGCGCAGTGATGTGACCGCGGTGCCGGCGATGGGAGTGATCGCCGAAGCGATGGCCGCGCTCGTGCTCGCCGACGCGATGGTCGAGAAGTTCGGCGGCGACTCGATGACCGAGCTGCGCCGCAACCTCGACGCCTATCTCGCGCACATCGCGCAGCGCCTCAGCTGACGTGGGCGGCGTTCCGCACCTCATCCTGGTCGGACTCCCGGGGGCGGGGAAGACCACGGTTGGGGCGGCGCTTGCCGAGCGGCTCGGCTGGCCGTTTCTCGATCTCGACGCGCGCATCGAGGAGCGGGCCGGAATGCGGGTCGCCCAGATCTTCGAGGCACTGGGCGAGAGTGCGTTCCGAGGAATGGAGCGCGCCGCGACGATGGAACTGGCCGAGTCGACCTCGCGATTCGTCGTGGCGCCGGGGGGTGGATGGATCACCGTTCCAGGGCTAGTCGAGCTCGTTCGGCCGCCGTCGCGTCTGGTCTTCCTGCAGGTGGCGCCGACCACGGCCATCCAGCGTCTGGAAGCGTCTGTTGCCAACCGACCGCTGCTCGCGGGCCCCGATCCGCTCGCGGCTCTCCATCGATTATTGACCGCGCGCCAGGCGTTCTATCTGCAAGCAGATCATACGCTTAGCGTGGATTTGATGACGCCCGATGAGGTGGCGGCGGCTATCATGACGCTTGCCGGGCATTGACCATCGGACTAGGATAGAGGCCCGACGGACGTTGCATGGTCGGAATCTCCTCTATAGTTGTTCACAACCATAATGACTTTTCGAGTCCTTGGCCCGCACGAACGCGGGCGATTCGCTCCTGAGGCGTGGGGTCACCTCCTCGCGCTGAACGGCGCCGGACTATTGAACGCGGCCGAGCTTGAGCAGGTAATCGAGCGGGCAATGATGCAGCTGGACGGACGCATCGCGCTCGACGACCTGCGTGCGCTGATGGAGAGCGTCGGGCTCGGTGATACTGGTACGCTCCCGGATCCCGGGACTCTTCACTAGGACCGATGGCAGCCAAGAAGAAGACCACCACTCGCAAGAAGACAGCGGCGCGCAAGTCGGCGCCGCGGCCGCGCGTTTCCGAGGAGACGCCTGCGCTCGACGGCGAGGCGTCCGCCGGAGGCAAGGCGCTCGTCATCGTCGAGTCGCCAGCCAAGGCCAAGACGATCGGCCGGTATCTCGGGACGGCCTACGCCGTGAAGGCGACCGTCGGCCACGTGCGCGACCTTCCGGAGCGGACGCTCGGCATCGACATCGAGCGCGGCTTCGAGCCGGAGTACGTCACGATCCCAGGCAAGGAGAAGACGCTCACCGAGCTCAAGAGCGCCGCGAAGAACGCGCGCAGCGTATTCATCGCGACCGACCCTGACCGTGAGGGTGAGGCGATCGCGTGGCACGTGCGCGGCCAGGTAGCCCGCCGCAACGGCCCGCCGATCCGCCGCGTGCTCTTCCACGAGATCACCAAGGACGCGGTGACCAAGGCCATCGAGCACGCGGGCGAGATCGACCAGCGCAAAGTGGATGCGCAGCAGGCGCGCCGCGTGCTTGACCGCCTCGTTGGCTACAAGGCGAGCCCCCTGCTCTGGAAGACCGTGAAGAAGGGGCTCTCCGCCGGACGCGTGCAGACCGTCGCGTTGCGCATGCTGGTGGAGCGCGAGCGCGAGATCCGCGCGTTCAAGCCCACCGAGTACTGGACGATCGCGGCGACGCTCGAGCACGACGGCCAGGCGTTCACGGCCAAGCTGCACCACATCGACGGGCACAAGCCGCAGATCCCCACCGAGAGCGCCGCGCAGGAGATCCTGCGCGACTTGGCCGGCCGGAAGACGTTCGACGTCACCGACATCAAGCGGCGCGAGCGCCGCAAGAACCCGACGGCGCCGTTCACGACGTCCACGCTGCAGCAGGAAGCGGCCAAGAAGCTCGGCTTCGGCTCCAAGCGCACAATGCGCCTGGCGCAGAACCTCTACGAAGGCATCGAGCTCGGAAAGTCGGAAGGCGCGGTTGGCCTGATCTCGTACATGCGCACCGACTCGAGCCGCGTCGCGGAAAGCGCGGCCGACGCCGCGCGCGAGTTCCTGAAGGCGCAGTTCTCCGCCGAGTTCCTGGCCAAGGAGAAGCAGCTGTACGGGGCGGGGAAGGACAGCAACGCGCAGGACGCGCACGAGGGCATCCGTCCCACCGACCCGTCGCGTACGCCCGACTCGGTGGCGAGGTACCTCAACCCCGATCAACTCAAGCTCTACACCCTCATCTGGCAGCGCTTCATGGCGTCGCAGATGGCGCCGGCGGTTTTCGACACGACGACGGTGGACTTCGACCTCGGGCGCTACCTGTTCCGCGCCACGGGATCGGTGATCAAGTTCAACGGCTTCCTGTCGCTCTACAAAGAGGCGCGTGAGGAAGGCGAGAGCAAGGCGCTCGAGGACGAGCAGGCGCTCCCCGCCATCGAGCCGGGCGAGCACGCCCCGGTGCGCGAGATTATTCCCAGCCAGCACTTCACAGAGCCGCCGCCGCGCTACTCGGAGGCGTCGCTGGTGAAAGAGCTGGAGAAGCTCGGCATCGGCCGCCCCTCCACCTACGCGAGCATCATCTCGACGCTCACCGACCGGCATTACGCCGAGCTTGTGCAGCGCCGCTTCTTCCCCACGCCGCTCGGCGAGAGCGTGGAGAAGGTCATGGTGAAGCAGTTCCCCGATGTCTTCAACGTGGGTTTCACGTCGGAGATGGAAGGCGAGCTCGACAAGGTGGAAGAGGGCGACCTCGAGTGGCACCACGTGCTTCGCGACTTCTACGGACCGTTCGAGAAGTCGCTCAACGACGTGAATGTCGAGGGGCTCATCCGCGAGGCGCACGACCTGGGCGCGCTCGAGAGCGAGAAGTGCCCGCAGTGCGGCGGCAAGCTCCTCCCCAAGGGCGGCTTCTTCGGGCCGTTCGTCGCCTGCGAGCACCATCCGAAGACGTGCAAGTACACGCGCCCGCTCAAGGGCGAGCGTGTGCCGCCGGTGATGACCGACTATCCGTGCCCGCTCTGCACCAAGCCGATGGTCATACGGCGCGGCCGCTCGGGGGAGTTCCTTGGCTGCTCGACGTTCCCCAAGTGCCGCGGGACGCGCTCGATGCCCACCGGCGTGAAGTGCCCCAAGGACGGCGGCGACATCGCCGCGCGGCGCAGCAAGAAGCGCGGCAAGGCGTTCTACGGGTGCGAGAACTACCCGACGTGCGACTTCGTCTGCTGGGACAAGCCGGTGCTTGAGAAGTGCCCGGAGTGCGGCTTCATCGGGGCCGAGGCGAAGAGCAACAAGACGCGCGGCCACTTCCGGAAGTGCCTCAAGTGCGCGAACGAGTGGGCTGTGGAGGCGCCGGCAGACGCCGAGGGCGAGGCCGTGGGCGCGGCGTGACGAAGGAGATCCACGTCGTCGGAGGCGGCCTCGCCGGAAGCGAGGCCGCCTTTCAGTTGGCGGAGCGCGGGCATCGCGTCGTCCTCCACGAGATGCGCGGCGTGCGCGGCACGCCCGCGCACCAGACCGACCGTCTGGCCGAGCTGGTCTGCAGCAACACGTTCAAAAGCACCGAGGTCACCAACGCGCACGGCCTGCTCAAGGCCGAAATGCGACTGCTGGGCTCCATCGTGCTGCAGGCGGCTGATGCGGCGCGTGTTCCCGCCGGGAGCGCGCTGGCCGTGGATCGCGATCTCTTCTCCGCGGCTGTGCACGACCGCGTGGTGAATCACCCGAACATCACGGTGACGCGAGAGGAAGTCACCGCCGTTCCCTCCGCGCCGTGCCTCATCGCCACGGGCCCGCTGACGAGCGAGGCGCTCGCGGAGTCAGTGCGGGCACGGCTTGGGCTGGAGTCGCTCGCCTTCTACGACGCCATCGCGCCGATTGTCTCACGCGAGAGCATTGATGAGGGGGTGGCGTTTCGGGCGGCGCGATGGGACAAGGAGACTATGGTGCAGGGGAAGGGAGCAGAGTGGGGTACAGGGGAGGAGTTCGGGGGAACTCCCGTTACCCCTCCCCTGGACTCCACTCTGCTCCCTTCCCCTGCACTCAGCGTGGGGGCCTACTTCAACTGCCCGATGGACAAGGGGCAGTACGAGGCGTTTCTCGACGCGCTGACCACCGCCGACCAGTTCACGGCGCACGAGTTCGACGCGGTGCCGTATTTCGAAGGGTGCATGCCGGTGGAGGAAATGGCGCGGCGCGGGCGCGAGTCGCTCCGCTTCGGGCCGATGAAGCCTATTGGTCTGCGCGATCCGCGCACGGGCAAGCGGCCGTGGGCCGTGGTGCAGCTGCGCGCGGAGGACCGCGCCGGGCGAATGTGGAACCTCGTCGGGTGCCAGACGCGGCTTCGGATTCCCGAGCAGCAGCGCGTCTTCCGGATGATTCCCGGGCTGGAAAACGCCGAGTTCCTGCGTTTTGGCTCGATCCATCGCAACACGTATCTCAACGCACCCGGGGCGCTGTCGCCGCATCTCTCGTTGCGCGACGACCCGCAGGTGCTTTTCGCCGGGCAGCTCACCGGCGTGGAGGGCTACACCGAAAGTACCGCGACCGGGTTGCTGGCGGCGATCAACCTCTCGCGGATGCTCGCCGGCCGCGAGCCCGTGGTGCCGCCCCCCGTGACGATGCTCGGCGCGCTCTATCGTCACCTGCGCGAGGCCGACCCCGCGCACTTCCAGCCGATGAACGCCAACTTCGGCCTGCTGGAGGAGCTCGCCGATCCGCCGCGCGACAAGCAGGTCAAGCGCGAGCGGTACGCGGAGCGGGCGCTGGCGGCGTTGGGGGCGTGGATCGCGGAGAACTCGCTGGTCTAGCCGCGAAACTCAGAGCACCCCCGCGGTCTGCCGTGCGATCGAGGGTCTCACGGCAACTACCAGACGCGGATTGCGCGGATCAACACGGATCAACCCGGAGGTCGCTTCTCGTTCGCAGCGGCCCCGCAGACTGATCCGCGCGCATCCGCGCCCATCCGCGTGATTCGCGTCGAGCCATTGCCGTTGGGTTGCCTGCGGCCGCAGCCTGCCCTTTACGCCAGCGGCTGCACCTGCCGCCGTTGCGCCGGCCAGAGCTCGGTCTGCGGCAACTCCTTCTCTAGCTCGAGCCGCACGCGCGTGGCGATCTCGTCGATCGCCCCCGGGTCGGCGAACAGGTCGTACTCGCGCACGTCGAGGCGCAGCACCTTGCAGCGGCGGAAGCCCTCGATCCAGCGCCCGTAGCGCGCGTGGAGCGACGCGAAGTACTCGGGGTCGGTGTCCTTCTCCTTCTGCCGACCGCGGGTGTGGATGCGTTCCAAGATCGTCTCGAACGGGCCGTGCAGGTACACCAGCAGGCGCGGCGGACGCGCCGCCGGGGCGTGGAGCAGCTCCGCGTGGAGACGCTGGTACAGCTCCCAATCGTTCGAGCTCATGTATCCCTGCTCGAACAACCCGCGCGCGAAGATCTCGGCGTCCTCGTACCAGGTGCGGTCGAGGATCCAGCTCCCGCCCATCGCCCGCATCTTGCGCATGCTCTCGAAGCGCGTGGCGAGGAAGTGGAGCTGGAGGTGCAAGCCGAACGTGCGCATCCCCTGCTCCCCGTCGTAGAACAGGTCGAGCCAGGGGTTCTCCGCGTCCACGCTCTCCAGCGCGAGCTGGAGACCGAACCGTTTGGCGAGGGCACCGGCCAGCGTGGACTTCCCGCAGCCGATCATTCCGGCGACACCGAGGAGCATAGATCCAATTGTAGCGCGCCTCCCCGGCGCGGCTAGCCGTGCCGGCAAGCAAGAGGGTGGCGTGCGCCCTCTGGACAAGGCCGGCGGGAATCGCTATGCGCGCCGGCCCGCTCGGCGGCGTCTGGCCGGGTTGCGGCAGCGCACGGCCGGGGTGAATCGTAAGTGGATGGAGCGCCGGCTCTCATCAGGGTCTTGGCCCAGTTCCCCCCCTTTGCAGGAGATCGAAATGGCGACCGTGCGTCCTCTCGCGGGCATGTTGCTGGCGTGCCTCCTTGCCGCCCCACTGGCGGCGCAACCGTCCGTCATTCAGGAGCGCCTCGACTATGGCGCGCTCGCCCGCATTCGCGACGAAGCGCTCAACCGCTCGCAGGTTGATTCGCTCGCGCAGCAACTGCTCGACCGGTACGGCAGCCGCCTGACGGCCTCGCCGCAGCTGCGGCGCGCGCAGGACTGGGCCGTGCAGTCCCTGCGCTCGTGGGGGCTGGTCAACGTGCAGGCCGAGCCGTGGGATTCACTCTTCGGACGCGGGTGGGAGCGCGTCAGCTACAGCGGCCGCATGCTCGAGCCGGTGTTGCAACCGTTGCGCGCCGAGCCGCAGGCGTGGAGCGGCAGCACCAAAGGGACGGTCACGTGCCCGGTCGTGCTTGTGGAACTGCCGGAGGACACGGCGCAGCTGCAGCAGTTCGCGGGTCGTCTGAAGGGGGCCTGCGTGATGTGGCAGCGCTGGAACCCGATCGGCCCGGAGTTCACGGCTCCGCCCCGGCGTTATGACGCCGACTCCATCCTGGCGTGGGGCCAGCGTCGCCCGCAGGCAGCGCAGGCGCCCCAGCAGGGGAATCCGCAGCAGATGGAGCAGTTCCGGGCCATGCAGCAGCGGCAGGCGGCGCTCATGCGCTTCATCCGGCGCGAGGCGCCGGCGGTGCTGCTCGTCCCTTCTGGATGGACGTACGGCATCCTGCGCACGGGCGGGCATCCCGACGGCCGGCTGGCGCGCGATTCCGTCTATGATCCGATCCCGGCGCTAATGCTCTCGCACGAGCAGTACGGCCAGCTCTATCGCCTCGCCAAGCAGGGCGTGGCGTCAAAGCTCGAGGTGAACGTCCAAAACCGGTTCAGCAATCCCGACAAGCGGGAGTTCAACGTCGTTGGCGAGATCGCCGGCTCCGATCTGAAGCAGCAGGTGGTGATCATCGGCGGGCACTTCGACAGCTGGCACTCGGGGCAGGGCGCCACCGATGACGCCGCGGGCTCGCTGGTGATGATGGAGGCGATGCGCATCCTGAAGACGCTCAACCTGCCGCTGCGCCGTACGGTGCGCATCGGGCTATGGAGCGGCGAAGAGCAGGGGCTCCTGGGTTCCGCCGCGTACGTGCGCGCGCACGCCGCGGAGCTGTCGAACATCTCGGCCTACCTCAACATCGACAACGGCGGCGGACGCCTGCGCGGCGTGTACGGCGAACTCAACGAGCCCGCCGTGCGCGTCTGGGATCAGGTGCTCGCGCCGTTCCGCGACCTCGGTTACGTGGGGAACCGGCTCGATCGCACCGGCGGCACCGATCACATCTCGTTCTGGCGCCGCGGCGTCCCCGGCTTCCAGTTCATCCAGGATCCGCTCGAGTACAGCATTCGCACCCACCACTCCAACGTGGACACGTACGAGCGGCTGGTGATGGACGACCTGAAGCAGGCGGCAGCGATCATCGCCTGGTCGGTATACCACCTCGCGAATCGCGACGAGTTGATGCCGCGGCCGGCCACGCAGCCGTAGGCACGACGAGGTCCGCAGCGGCACTGAGGGCCGGTCCACGGGAGTGCGACCGGCCCTTCGTGCATCCTGCCCCGCTTCCGCCCCCGCACAAGCGCTGGCCGCGGCCACGTGGCAGCGCGCTGGGCTGAGTCGCATCTTTGTGCACCCCTCCGGCGTTCCTCTTTCCACTCGCGCACCTCCTCGAGGCCCATGAGCAACTCGCCCACGAGCACTGCCGCCGCGCCGCCGCAGGTCCCCATCCCGTTCCAGATCCGCTACATCATCGGCAACGAGGGATGCGAGCGCTTCTCGTTCTACGGGATGCGCAACATCCTGACGGTCTTCCTCGTCTCGTCGCTTCTGGCGTACCTCCCCGAATCGGAGCGGCCGGGGGCGGCCAAGGACGTCTTCCACACCTTCGTCATCGGCGTCTACTTCTTCCCGCTGCTCGGCGGGTGGCTCGCCGACCGCTTCTGGGGGAAGTACAACACCATCCTCTGGCTCAGCCTCGTCTACTGCGTGGGGCAGCTCTGCCTCGCGCTCTTCGTCGACAGCAAGGCGGGCTTTTACACCGGGCTCGCGCTGATCGCGCTGGGCTCCGGCGGCATCAAACCGTGTGTGTCGTCCTTCGTGGGCGACCAGTTTGACCAGACGAACAAGCACCGCGCCAAGGTTGTCTTCGACGCGTTCTACTGGATCATCAACTTCGGCTCGTTCTTCGCGTCATTGCTGATGCCGATCTTCCTGCGGAGCTACGGGCCGGCGATCGCCTTCGGCATCCCCGGAGCGCTGATGTTCATCTCCACGGTGGTGCTCTGGCTCGGTCGCAAGCACTACGTGATGGTGCCGCCCGCGCCGCCCGACCCGCACTCCTTCCTCCGGGTCTCGCGCACCGCGCTGGCCGCAGGCGGGGTGGGCCTCGCGTTCGCCGTCGTTGGCGCGCTGCTGGCGATCGGCTCCCTCTTCCTCATTCCCACGTTCGGGGTTGTGATCTCGGTGTGCTCCGCGCTCGTCGCCGTCATCGCCTTCGGCGGGCTCGGGGTGCAGTGGCAGCTCGAGCAGGCGCGCGGGCATCACCCGGACGAGGCCGTCGAGGGCGTGCGCGCCGTGCTTCGCGTGCTGGTGCTCTTCGCGCTCGTGACGCCCTTCTGGTCGCTCTTCGACCAGAAGGCTTCGACGTGGGTCCTGCAGGCCGACTTGATGAGCAAGCCGAGCTGGTTCCAGTCGTCGCAGATGCAGGCGTTGAATCCGGCGCTCGTGATGCTGCTCATCCCGTTCAACAACCTGGTGCTCTTCCCGGCGTTCAAGCGGTTCGGGTATGAGATGACCGCCCTGCGCCGCATGACCATCGGCATCGTCTCGTCCGGCCTCTCGTGGGTGGTCGTCGGTTTCATGCAGGTGGTCCTCGACGGCGGCACCGCCTTCTCGATCGCGTGGCAGATCCTGCCGTATGCGCTGCTCACGCTGGGCGAGGTGCTTGTCTCCGCCACCGGCCTCGAGTTCGCCTACAGCCAAGCGCCGCCGTCCATGAAGGGGACGCTGATGAGCTTCTGGCTCCTCGCGGTGACCGTTGGCAACCTGTGGGTGCTGGTTGTGAACGCGAGCGTGAAGAACGCGGCGGTGACCAACTTCATCGCCTCAACGGGCTTTGGCGTGACCGCTTTCCAGATGTTCTTCTTCGCGGGGTTTGCGTTCGTGGCCGCGTTGATGTTTGGTCTCCGCGCCCGGAGCTATCCGGTGAAGGACCACTACCGAACGGTGGGCTGATCTTTGCGCGGATTACGGCCGCCCCCCTCCTCCGGACGGGGGCGGTCGGCTTGCGTTGGCCCCTCGCACGGCGGCAAGACGGTCACGCCGACCGCCGGCCCGAACCGCGCCGCGGCCGCCGCGTAGGCGAGCGCGACGGCCCACTCCGACTCCTGATGCGGCGTGATCACGGCGCGCGGCTCGTGCGCGATCCCACCCAGTCGAGGAGGAGCAGGGTAGGGATGATGAACGGGTAGACGCCGTACAGCGTGTCGCTCACCGAATGCGACTGCCGATCAACGGCGAGGAAGACCTGGACACAGAAGGCCAGAGCCCCGACGGTGATGACAAATCCCGCGGCGGAGACGGGCAGGTGGAACCAGCCGAAGCGACGGAACATAGGGGCAGACGGGAGACGGGAGACGGGAGACTGAAGAGAGCTCATTGGGGCGGCGGGAGGATCTCATCTAGAAACCAGTACGTCTCGATGAGCACGGCGGCGAGCGTGCCGGCGATCCAGATCCCCCAGCGCCAACCCGCGCGCTTTGACGGCGTGCGAACCGTCTGCAGGGCCATGTCCCACGGATACGCCGTCGAGTAGCAGAGGTTCGCAAGGAGGGCGAGCACGAAGAGCCGACCGACGTTGCCGAGGCTCAGTTCCGGTGCGAACCGATCCCAGTGGCGTGCTGCGAGCAGGAGAAAGACGAGGACCAGGACGGCGTTGTACGCAACGCGCCGCGGCTCCCACCAGCGCGCCGCGACGCGCCACGACCCCACCGGGTCGTTCGGCCCGATGATGTCGTCGTACGGACGCGGGAACCGGCGGAAGACCGGCCGCCACTTCTTGTCTGGCATGCGCGGCACTCACGAGTGGGGCAGGGACTTTAGCACCTCAGCACTTTATATTGCAAAGTACAATCGCGTTTCGCAAGTCTCCCGTCTCCCGTCTCCCGTCCGCCCCCCTAGATTCGTCCCATGCCCGATCTCCTCGAGGACTTCCTCACCCACCTCGCCAAGGAGCGCGACCTCTCGCCACACACCGTCGCGGCGTACGCGCGCGATCTGGGCGAGCTGCAGGAGTTCCTCGGGCGGCACTACGGCGACCCGGAATGGAAGTGGACGCAGGTGGATCGGCTCGTCCTGCGCTCCTGGATGGCGCACCTGTCGCGACGCGGGCTGTCCAAGCGCTCGATCGCGCGCGCCCTGAGCGCGGCGCGCACCTTCTTCCGATTCCTCCAGTCCAACGATCTCATCTCCGGCAACCCCGCGCGCGCCGTCGGCACGCCGAAGGTGGAGAAATACCTCCCCGGCCACCTCGAGCGGCGCCAGGTCGAGACGCTCCTGCGGGCCCTGCAGACGCGCGCGCAGGAAGGGCGGCACCGCGACGTGATGGCGCTCGCGATGATCGAGCTGCTGTACTCGTGCGGCCTGCGACTCGCCGAGTTGCGCGGCATCAACCGCGCCGACCTCGACCTGCTCGCCGGACAGGTGAAAGTGCGCGGCAAGGGGCGCAAGGAGCGCATCCTCCCCGTCGGCTCGCACGCCCAGCGCGCCCTGCGCGAGTACGAACGCAAGCGCGACGAGGTCATTGCCCGCGTGGGCCCGGCCGCCGACCGGCAGGCCTTCTTCCTCTCCGATCGCGGCAAGCGCGCCAGCCGCTCCACGATCCAGAAGACCATTACCGCCTGGCTCTCGCAGGTGGACGAAGGGGCAGGGCTGAGCACGCACTCCCTGCGCCACACCTTCGCGACGCACCTCCTCGACGCCGGCGCCGACCTGCGCGCCGTGCAGGAACTGCTCGGCCACGCCTCCGTGAGCACTACGCAGATCTATACGCACACGAGCGTCGAGCGCCTGAAGCAGGTCTATCGGAAAGCGCACCCGAGGGCGTAGAGGCGGACACAGCGGAAGCGCGCGCCTGACGACCGAATTCCTGAATCGCAACGGCGCTTTTCGCGAGCGTTGCGCGGAATTCGCGAGTTCGTCTGTTGGGCGTGATCAAGTATCTCGGTTCGAAACGCACGCTGCTGCCGCTCATCGTGGACGCCGTGCGCGCTGACGCGCGCGCGCGATCGGTCCTTGACCTATTCAGCGGCACCAGCCGCGTGGGGCACGCGCTCAAGCACGCAGGCTATCGCGTGGTCGCCAACGACCACAATGCGTACGCGCACGTGCTGTCGCGCTGCTACGTCGAGGCGGACTACGACGAAGTCGTCAGTGACGCCGAGCGACTAATCGAGGAATGCAACGCGCTGCCCGGACGCGCAGGCTATTTCACGGCGACGTTCTGCGAGCAGTCGCGGTTCTTCCATCCGAAGAACGGCGAGCGCGTAGATGCCATCCGCGAGCACCTCGCCCTGCTCGCCCTCCCGCCGGAACTCGAGGCGGTGATGCTCGTCTCGCTGATGGAGGCGGCCGACCGCGTGGACAGCACCACCGGCGTCCAGATGGCCTATCTCAAGCAGTGGGCGCCGCGCGCGCACAACGATCTCGAGCTGCGCCTCCCCGCGGTCCTGCCACGCGCGCGGGCGGGAAAGGGGCGCGCGCTGGCCCTCGACGCGCTCGACGCGGCCCGCGGCGTCGAGACCGACGTCGCCTACCTCGATCCGCCGTACAACCAGCACTCCTACCTCGGCAACTACCACATCTGGGAGTCGCTGGTCCGCTGGGACAAGCCAGCCTGCTACGGCGTGGCTTGCAAGCGCGAGGACGTCCGCGAGCGCGGCAGCCGCTTCAACAGCAAGCGACAGTTCGAGCAGGCGCTCGCCCAGGTGATCCGCGCGGTGCGCGCGCGCACCCTCGTGGTTTCATTCAGCGACGAAGGCTTCGTGACGCGGCAGTGGCTGGAGGCCCGGCTCGCCGAGCGCGGCGCCGTGGCGACCATCGAGCGTGCGTACAAGCGCTATGTGGGCGCGCAGATCGGCATCTACAGCCCGCGCGGCGAGCGCGTGGGCGAGGTCAGCCACCTGAAGAACCGCGAGTTCGTCTTCGTCTGCGGTTCCGAAGCGACCGTGGCCCGCGTCAGCCGGCGGACGAAGATCGCCAGCTAGCGAACGATTGAGGATTCGCGAGTCCGGATCTCGACTGGGGACTGGGACTCAGGATCTCGATTTCCGCGAACGTCTCGATCGTTGATCGAAGTCCTCAATCGTGATCCGACATCGAAATCCGGATTCCAGATCCTGAATCAGCCGCTCAGGACCGTCTTCAGCGCCTCAAGGCTGATATTCCCTCCGCACATCACGATCGCCACCTTCTGCCCCGCCAGCGTTGGGGCGAGCCGCCGCAGTCCGGCCAGCCCGCCTGCGGCTGCGCCCTCCGGGAGATTGTGCGTCGTGCGCACCAGTTCGCGGAGCGAGTCGGCCAGCTCGGCTTCACTCACGGTGATGAAGTCGGCGAGCCCGGCCTTCAGCGCCGGGAACGTCATGTCATACGCCTGACCCGTCGCGATTCCCTCGGCGAAGGTGCGCACCGGGACGCCGCGCACGATCTCGCCACGCCGCCAGCTCTCGTACTGCGCCGGCGCCGCCTCGCTCTGCACGGCGATCACGCGCGCCGACGGCTTGAGCGCGCGGGTGACCGTCATCGCCCCCACTGCCTGCGAGCCGCCGCCGAGCGCGATGAAGATCGCGTCGAGGCCGGGCTCCTGCTCGAGCATCTCGAGCGTCATCGTCGCCGCGCCGGCGATCACCGTCCGGTCGTTGATGCCGTGGATGAGCGTCATCCCGCGCTCGGCGGATAGCTCTGCGCAGCGGCGCGCTGAGTCGTCGTACGTCGCGCCGTGCTCGACGAGTTCGGCGCCGAGCGCGCGGATGGCGGCGTTCTTCTCCGGGTTGTTCCCCACCGGGACGACGATGGTGCAGGGAATGCCCAGCAGGTGCGCCGCGTAGGCCATCCCCTGCCCGTGGTTGCCGGTGCTCGCGCCAATCACGCCACGCCCGCGCGCGGCGTCGTCGAGCGCGGTCACCGCCGACAGCCCGTTGCGCACCTTGAACGTCTGCACGGGGAGATGGTTCTCGTGCTTCACGTACACGGCGATGCCGTGCCCGACGAGCGTGTCCAGCAGGGGGTACCGCCGCAGCGGCGAGGGCGACAGGTACGGACGCAGGCGCTCGCGCGCCGCGTGCACGTCGTCCAGCGTGATGGGCCAGGGGGAGGTCATGCGCGGAATCTAGCGGGCATTGGCAGCGGGCGGCGGGCGATGCACATTAGCCCCAGCCCCCTCCCATTCAGGAGCACGCATGCGGATTCTCAAGAAGCTGCTCATCGTCCTGGTTCTCATCGTCGCCGCCGTCTTCGTGGCCGGCCTCTCGATGCCCAAGACGCACAAGGCGTCGAGTCGCGTCCAGCTCACCGCATCGCGCGACTCCGTGTGGGCCGTGCTGCGCAACTTCGGCGAGTATCCCAAGTGGCATCCTGATTTCAAGTCGTCGGTGCGCGGCGAGCGGCGTGAAGGACGGGAAGTCTGGGTGCAGGACGTCAACGGGATGACGATGAGCATCATGGTGCTCGAGATCCAACCCCCGTCGTTTCTCGTCACCGAGGTCGTGACCGATGAGAAGTCGCAGTGGGGTGGCATCTGGACGCACGAGCTCGTCGCCAACGGCACCGGCACCGAAGTCACCATCACCGAGGAAGGGTGGGTGAAGTCCCCGTTCTTCCGCGTGATGATGAAGCTGATGGGGACCCACTCCACGATGGACGGCGTGCTCCGGAACCTCGGGGCGAAGTTTGGGGAGCAGGTGACGCCGGAGCATCTGAAGGCAGGTGACGGGGAATAGACGGTTGACGGTGGACGGTTGACGGTAGATACGACACTCCCGCCTGCTCCACCGTCTACCGTCCACCGTCCACCGTCCACAGTCACTATCTTCCCACTCATGCCCATCCACGCCACCACCATCCTCGCTGTCCGCCGCGACGGCCGCGTCGCTATCGGCGGTGACGGCCAGGTCTCCGTCGGCGAGACCGTAATGAAGGCCAAGGCCGTCAAGGTGCGCGCGCTCAAGGGCGGCCGCGTTCTGGCCGGGTTCGCCGGTGCCGCCGCCGACGCCTTCACGCTCTTCGAGAAGTTCGAGGAGAAGCTCGAGCGGCACCCCGGCAATCTTCCCCGCGCCGCGGTCGAGCTGGCGAAGGAGTGGCGCAGTGATCGCGTCCTGCGCCGGCTCGAAGCCCTGCTCGTCGTCTGCGACCGTGATCACGGCTTCGTGATCTCCGGCAATGGTGAGCTCATCGAGCCGGATGACGGGATCCTCGCCATCGGCTCGGGGGGCCCCTACGCTCTCGCCGCGGCGCGCGCACTGCTGGCCGACACCTCGCTGCCGGCCCCCGACATCGTGCGCAAGGCGCTGAGCATCGCCGGCGAGATCTGCATCTTCACCAACCAGAACATCACGGTCATCGAGCCGGAGTAGCGGCACGCGCGTCCCGCGCCGGCTCGCGGGCATGCGGCACCCGCTACAATTGAAGCATGCCCGCCAACCGCACCGAGCAGGTCCTCGCCCGCCTCGCCGACCTCACGCCCCGCAAGATCGTCGCCGAGCTCGACCGCTACATCGTGGGGCAGGGTGACGCCAAGAAGGCCGTCGCCATCGCCCTGCGCAACCGCTGGCGCCGCCAGCGGGCCCCCGAGGGGATCCGCGAGGAGATCGCCCCCAACAACATCATTCTCATCGGCCCCACCGGCGTGGGGAAGACCGAGATCGCCCGCCGCCTCGCCAAGCTGACCGGCGCGCCGTTCATCAAGGTCGAGGCATCGAAGTTCACCGAGGTGGGCTACGTGGGGCGCGATGTCGAGGGGATGGTCCGCGACCTCGCCGAGAGCGCCATCGACATGGTGCGCCACGAGCGCGAGCACGACGTCGAGGACCTCGCGAACGACAAGGTGGACGAGCGGATCCTCGACCTGCTCCTCCCTCCGCCCACCGAGCCGGCGCCGGCGGCGAAGGAGACGCCTGAAAGCGTCTTCGTCGTCTCGGCGAGCGGCGGCGTCACGCAGGAGCAGGAACTGGCCCGCGAGCGCCACAAGCGCACGCGCGACAAGCTCAAGCAGCTCCTGCTCGATGGCCAGCTCGAGTCGCGCGAAGTCGAGATCGAGGTGTCCGCGTCGTCGATGCCGTCATTCGACCTCGCCCAGGGCGGGACGCCGGAGGGAATGGGCAACTTCACCGAGATGCTCGAGCAGTTCCTCCCCAAGCGGAAGAAGAAGCGCACCGTCACCGTCGCCGAGGCGCGCCGCATCCTGCTCGACGAGGAGTACGACAAGCTCATCAACCACGACGACGTCGTGGCCGATGCGCTCGACCGCACGGAGAAGCTCGGCATCATCTTCCTCGACGAGATCGACAAGATCGCTGGCGGCAAGAGCGAGATGGGCGGCCCGGACGTCTCGCGCGAAGGCGTCCAGCGCGACCTCCTTCCCATCGTCGAGGGATCGAACGTCCAGACGAAGTACGGGCTGGTGAAGACCGACCACGTTCTCTTCATTGCCGCCGGCGCGTTTCACGTGAGCAAGCCGAGCGACCTGATCCCCGAACTGCAGGGGCGCTTCCCGATCCGCGTGGAGCTGAAGTCGCTGACCGAGGCCGACTTCGTCCGCATCATGACCGAGCCGGAGAACGCCCTCACCAAGCAGTACTCGGCGCTCGTCGCCGCTGAGGGGACGGATCTCACGTTCACGGAAGACGGCATCGCCGAGGTGGCTCGCATCGCCGCACACGTGAACGCGCGGATGGAGAACATCGGCGCCCGCCGTCTGCACACGGTGATGACCACCCTGCTCGAGGACGTGCTCTACGATCTTCCCGAGCGCGGCACGGAGCCGGTGAAGGTGGATGGGAGGGTGGTGCGGGAGCGGTTGAAGGCGATTGCGGAGGACGAGGATTTGCGGAAGTACATCTTGTAGCGGAACGGGGAGGAGGTAGAGGCGAAGGGACGAGGTTTGAGGTGAGGAACGAGGGGCGCGTCCCCCGTTCCGCCTCTCAGCCCCCGTCCCTTCGCCTCTACCCCCTCCCCGTTCCCCTCCGTCGCCCAATCCCCCTTATCTCCCAGCCCCGAAACGGCCAAATTGCCTTCCCCTCTCGCCGATCCGCCCGTGCCCACCCACCGCGACTTCCTTTCCATCCTCGATTTCTCCACCGCCGAGCTCAACGGGCTCTTTCGGCTGGCCGAGGCCATTCGGGCCAAGCGCTACGTCAAGAAGCCGATGAAGGGGAAGGCGCTGGCGATGATCTTCATGAAGTCGTCCACGCGCACGCGGGTGTCGTTCGAGGTCGGCGCGTACGACCTCGGCGGGCACGCACTCTTCCTGTCGCAGCGTGACATTCAACTCGGTCGCGGCGAACCCATCAAGGACATGGCGCGCGTGCTCTCGCGCATGACCGATGGCATCATGATCCGCGCCTATGCACACTCGGACGTCGAGGAGCTCGCCGAGTATGCGGACGTGCCGGTCATCAACGGACTGACCGACCTGTCGCATCCCTGCCAGATCCTCGCCGATCTCCTCACGGTGCGTCAGTACCTCGGCTCGTACGAAGGCAAGCGCATCGCCTGGATCGGCGATGGCAACAACATGGCGCACTCGTGGATCGAGGCTGCCCAGCGGCTCAACTTCTCCCTGCGGCTTGCCTGCCCGGCGAAGTACGAGCCTGATCCAGTCACGATCGCGGCGGCGCGCGCCGAGGGGGCCGACATCACGCTCGTGCGCGACCCGGCCGAGGCGGTGGAGGGGTGCCACGTCGTCAACACCGACGTCTGGGCCTCGATGGGGCAGGAAGATGAGAGCAACGAGCGCATCGAGGTCTTCAGCGGCTACATGGTGGACGACGCGCTGATGGCCCGCGCGCACAAGGACGCCATCTTTCTGCATTGCCTCCCCGCGCATCGCGGCGAGGAGGTGAGCGACTCGGTCCTCGAGGGGGCGCAGAGCCGCGCGTGGGCGGAAGCTGAGAACCGCCTGCACATCCAGAAGGCGATCATGGCGGTGCTCATCGGGCACGAGCCGCTCGCGCCGTACATGGCGAAGAAGGGCCGTGCGAAGCGGCGTGGGCACCGTCGCGCCGGCTGAAGCGTTTCACTCAAGAGTCCCCGAAACCCGCTTCCCCGAGACCCTCATGCCCGCCCTCAACTTCAACCTGCAGACCGACACCGGCGACTGGCTCTCCCTGTCGTCGCTGCGCGGCAAGCGCGTCGTGCTGTACTTCTATCCCAAGGACGACACCCCCGGCTGCACGCAGGAGTCGTGCGAGCTGCGCGACCTCTTCCCGCGCTTCGCCGCGAGCGATGCCGTGGTGCTCGGCGTCTCGCCGGACGACGTCGAGTCCCACCGGAACTTCAAGGCGAAGTTCAACCTGCCGTTCACTCTGCTCGTGGACGGAGGGCACGCGCTCGCCGAGCAGCTCGGCCTGTGGGTGGAGAAGCAGTTCATGGGCCGGCGGTACATGGGCGTGCAGCGCACGACCTACATCCTCGGTCCCGACGGCGCCGTGCAGTACGTTTTCGAGAAGGTGAATCCGGCCGGGCACGCTCAAGAGGTGATGGCGTTCCTCCGCGGCGGGCCCGAAGCGGCAGCGGCCGCGCGCGCGGCGTTTGATGCGGGGACGAAGCCCGCTGCCGGGAAGTCCGCGGCGAGAAAGCCCGCGAAGAAGCCCGCGAAGAAGCCCGCGGCGAAGAAGGCGACAAAGAAGGCGGCTAAGAAGCCGGCTAAGAAGCCGGTGAAGAAGGCCGTCAGGAAGCCGGCCAAGAAGGCTGTCCGGAAGCCCGTGAAGAAGACGCCCGCCAAGCGCGCCGCCAAGGCCGGACGGAAGCCCGCCAAGCGCCCCGCCGCCAAGAAGTAGCGAGCGCCAGGAACAGACGAGGGGTCCGGCAAGCCGGACCCCTCTGTTGTTTCTCTGTTGTTTCTCTGTTGTTTCTCCGTTGTCTCTCTGCAGTTACTGCATCTTGCCCGAAATCATCACGTGCGCTTTCGGCGTTCCCGGGAACATCAGCCACGGCCCGTCGCTGCGCGGCTGAGACGTGATCCCGATGCTCTCCGTCGTCGCCCCGGGGACGTAGAGCACCATGAGCGTGTTGGCGTTGCGGACGGTGGCGGTCTTCGCGTCGTAATCGGCCTTCTTCGCGGTGATGCTGAAGAGCGATCCCTGCGCCGGCATCTTCAGCTTCCCGCTCTTTATTTCCGCGAAGCGCACGGTGTCCACCTGCGCGGTGCCGACGCCCTGCGCGCGCAGCTCGCGCCCGCGGGCCATGAACGGCTCGAGCCCCTTGTGGTAGCACGCCACGTGGAAGTCGGGGCGCGTCACGTACAACGCCAGGCAGTGCATCCCGTTCTTCCCCTCGCGCAGGACGACTAGCTTGCCGGGCTCGCGGTAACCCATCACCGTAGCGCCATCGCGCATTTCGGCGGGGAGGGGAAGCACCGCGGCGGCGATCTGCTCGGCCGCTGCTGGCACGGAGGTGGCTTGCGCGCCAAGCGGACCGGCGGCGAGCAGAAGAAGCATCATGGGGCGCATGGCGGTTCCTCGGAGGGGGACCGCTGAGAATAGTCAGGCGCCGCGCTCCAAGGCAACCGAATGCCCCCGTGCTTCTCCGTGCCTGTCTAGACGAACGTCTTCACCCTCTTCCACAGCCTCCCCACCGCAAACCCCGCCACCGTCGCGATCTCCGCGATGCTCGGCGTCGGCGTCTCGCCCAGTGAACGCAGAATGCGCGAGCGCATCCGTAGCACGATGGGCGACGCGACGGGAATGGCCTGGAAGTATGGGTCGTAGCGCGTGCCGAGCCCCTCGATGAGAGACGCCGTGCGCGCGAAATACACCATGTCGCGCGGCAGGATGATCGGGAAATCGTATAGCGCGTGCATCACCCGGTCGGCCAGAATCATCTTGATCCGATCCTGCGTGGTCGTGTCCTGCCGATACGCCGTATCGAGCAGGAGGTTCACCAGGCGGTCGATATCGCGCATGTCGGCGTTCGGCGCGATGAGACCAAGCGCGTTGAAGCCGTCCACGATCCCCTGCGGGTCCTGCCGGACGGCGGCGAGCACCGTGCGAATGAGCCTGAGGCGCACCTCAGGATCCACGCGCACCACCATCCCGAAGTCGAGCAGCACAAGCCGGCCGTCCGGCGTCACAAGCAGGTTGCCCGGATGGGGATCGGCGTGGAACAGCCCGTCGATCAGCATCATCTGGATGTACATCTCGATGAGCACGGCCGTGATGCGATTGGCCTCGTCGTCGCTCACCCGCAGACGGTCGATGCGCTGCCCTTCCACGAAATCGAGCACGATCACGCGTTGGCGGGTGAGCTCGTGTACAATGGCCGGGACCACCACATCCTCTTCCGCGAGGAAGTTCTGCCGGATCTCCGTCGCATACTCGGCTTCGAGATGGAAGTTCATCTCGTCGGCGATGCGCGCCGAGAACTCGTCGATGACGGCGGCCACCCCGCGCACGTGAGGGTTCGGCCACTGCCACGCCATCCAGCGCATGATCCGCCGCGCGATCCGCAGATCCTGCTCGATGAGCTGCTCCACCCCCGGGCGCAGCACCTTCACCGCGACGTCGCGCCCCTTGTACGTCGCGCGATGCACCTGACCGAGCGACGCGGCCGCGACCGGGACACGGTCGAACCGCTCAAAGAGCTCCTCGGGCGTCTTGCCGTACGCCCCAAGGAGTTCGCGCTCGATCTCGGCGATCGGCACCGGCGGCACCTGGTCGTGCAGCGTTCCGAGCACGCTGATGTACGGCTCGCCGATGAGGTCCGCTCGCGCGCCGAACACCTGCGCCAGCTTCACGAAGGTGGGGCCCAGCGCCGCGATCGCCGCGACGATCCCCTCGGCCCGCGCGCGGTGGAACGCCGGCGAGCGGCGCAGCGGCGCGCCCCACAGCACCCACCGGCGCCGGTCGCGCAACAGCGAGACGACCCAGGGAAGCAGGGTGAGGATGATCCGGAGCGGGCGCATACCTCAACCTAACGCGCCCGCTAGGAAATGAGTTCGAACCCCGCCAGATCGAAGTGGGTGTCCAGCGCCAGCACGCGGCGCAGACGCCGCGCGCGCATCACCTCGAAGCTCACCGCGTCGGCGAGGCTCAGCCGCTGGTCGGTGAACCGGCGCAGCCAGCGGTCCACCGCCGCGCGTTCGGTGTCGCGGTCCACGAAGACCACCTCGTGCGACGGATCCTGGTACAGGCTGTCGAGGAAACGCACGCCTTCGGCGGCGCCGCGGAACCGGCTGATGAGGATCTGCATCTCGGCGACGACGAGGTTGGTCGTCACCAGCGTGGCGCGTTTCTCGATGAGCCCGCGATAGGCGGCCAGCGCCGACTTGTGCCGCGATTCCTTCGGGCTGAGGGCGGCGAACCACCCAGAGGTGTCGAGGAAGGCGCCGGTCACGGGCGGCGTCCGCGGCGGCCCCGATACGCGTCAGCGAGCACGTCGTCGTGCGCCGCGGCCACGTCAGCCGGCCACTCGCCTCCGGCCTGCTCGGCGACGAATCGCAGCATTGGACTCTCGAGGTTCTGCTCGCGCGCAAAGGCGCGCATCCCGCGCCGCATCACCTCGGCTTTGGACAGCCCCACGGTGGCCGCGAGGCGCGCGAGCAGGGCGCTGTCGTCGGACTCGAGGTAGACCTGCACGGGTTCCCGCACGCGACGAGACGAGGAAGGAGGGGTGCGTGACATACATGTACATTAGTACATGTAAGACATGAAGACAAGATACATATCGTGGCACGTGCGACCGACCGCGCCCGCTAGCTTCGGGCCCTTCGGGTCCCTACTATAGAGGCTTCCCAATCCGAGGCCCCCCTTGCTGCCAGCGCCCCCCGCGCCTTCGACGGCGCCGCTGGAAGTCGTGTCATGAGCGCGGAGACAGCCGCGCGGCTGAGTGCCGCCCTCGCCGACCGCTACCGCATCGAGCGCGAGCTCGGCGCCGGGGGCATGGCGACGGTCTATCTCGCGCATGATCTCAAGCACGAGCGCGACGTCGCCATCAAGGTGCTGCACCCTGACCTCGGCGCCGCGCTCGGCGGCGAGCGGTTCCTGAGCGAGATCAAGACGACGGCCAAGCTGCAGCACCCGCACATCCTCCCCCTGCTCGACAGCGGCGCGGCCGATGGCCTGCTGTTCTATGTGATGCCAGTCGTGACCGGCGAGACGCTGCGCGCACGGCTCACGCGCGAGCGGCAGCTGTCGATCGCCGACGCCGTGCGCATTGCACGCGAAGTCGCGAGTGCCCTCGACTACGCGCACCGGCAGGGCGTGGTGCATCGCGACATCAAGCCCGAGAACATCCTGCTGCACGATGGCCAGGCGCTCGTCGCGGATTTCGGCATCGCGCTCGCGGTGCAGAGCGCCGGCGGGCAGCGGATGACCCAGACGGGGCTGAGCCTGGGGACGCCGCAGTACATGAGCCCCGAGCAGGCGATGGGGGAGAAGGCAATCGACGCGCGCAGCGATGTGTATGCGTTGGGGGCGGTGACGTACGAGATGCTCGCGGGCGATCCACCGTTCAGCGGGTCGAGCGTGCAGGCCATCGTGGCGCGCGTGCTCACCGAGAAGCCGACGGCGCTGGCAACGCTGCGCGACACTGTGCCGCCCGGGGTGGAAGCTGCCGTACTCCAGTCGCTCGCCAAGCTGCCGGCTGATCGGTTCGCGTCGGCCGCCGCGTTTGGCGCCGCGCTGAGTTCGGAGCGCCCGGGGACCACGGGGGCGATGGTGAAGCAGGCCGCGACCCCTGAGCGCCGCCGTGCCTACGTCTCAGCCGGCATCACACTCGCCGCGCTCTGCGTGGCGGGCGGCTGGCTGCTGGGACGACGGACGCCGCACGCCGGCGGCGCGGCGAGCGATGTGCCGGTCAGCCGCCTCGAGTTCTCGGCATCGGAGCTGAACTTCGCGTTCCCACGTGCCGGGGTGGTCAGCAGCTTGGCGCTGTCTCCCGATGGGTCGCGCGCGGTGCTGACCGTTGCGCGCCCAATGGGCTGGATGCTGGCCATTCGCAACCTCGACGCGCTGTCGGCCCGGCTGCTGCCTGGCACTGAAGGCGCAATCGATCCCGCATTCTCGCCCGACGGGCGTTGGATCGCCTTCTCGGCCGCCGACGGCAACCTGAAGAAGATCGCGGTGGACGGCACGTCGCTCACGACCATCTGCAATGTCGGCCTGTCCAACATGGGCGGCGTCGCCTGGCTGTCGAACAGCGAACTCGTCTTCACGCTGCGCACGATGATCGGCGCGGGGATGTTCCGCGTCTCCGCCGACGGCGGCTCCCCGCGACTGTTCTCCCGCCCGGATTCTGCATCGGGCGAGGTCTACCAGCAGAACCCGGTCGTGGCCGATGCGGGGCGACTGGTGCTCTACTCGAGCATTCGCACCACCGCCTCGGACCTGACCATCGGGGCCGTCGATGTCACGACGGGCAAGGCGACGTCCATGAAGTTGCCGGGGGCCGCGCCGCTCGGGCTGCTCGATGGCGTGCTGGTCTTTGTGCGCAGCGATGGTGCCCTGATGGCCGCCCAGTTCGACACGCGCACACTGACCGCCGCGTCCCCCGTGCAGGTGGGCGACAGTGTGGCAGTGCGCGTATGGAGCGTCGGCGCATCGCTGTCGCCGAGTGGTTCGCTGCTGTACCAGCAGGGAGGATCGGCAGGGGCCTTGGTCCGCGTCGACATGGCCGGCACGGAACGACCGATGATGGATTCCGTGCGGTCCTATGTACACCCGCGCTTCTCGCCAGACGGAAGGCGCCTGGCGGTTGAGATCAGCGGCAGCGCGCTCGCCGATGTGTGGGTGGCGGACCTCGCCGCCAACTCGCTGGAGCGCATGACAAACGGCGCGGTGAATGACCGGCCAGAATGGTCGGCAGACGGTCGCCGCGTGCTGTATACCTCCACGCGCGCGGGGAAGGCAGGCCTCTGGTGGCAGCCCATTGACGGCAGTGCGCCAGCCGAGCAAGTGCTCGCGTCCGACGCGGAGCCCGTGCGCGAGGGTGTGCTGACGCCCGACGGCCGATCGCTGGTCTATCGCGTGGACGCCCGCGAAACCAAACGAGACGTCTGGATGAAGCCGCTTGACGGCACGCAGCAACCGGTGCCGCTGCTGAAGAGCGCGAGCGACGAGAAGCAGCCGCGCGTGTCGCCAGACGGTCGGTGGCTGCTGTATATCTCCGATGAATCGGGGCGCGAGGAGGTCTACGTGCGGTCGCTCCTGCCCGGCGGCGGCCGGGCCCTGGTGTCCGTGAACGGCGGCGGAGAGCCGCTGTGGGCGCCCGATGGCCGCCGGGCGTATTTCCGGCTGTCCGATCAGGTGTGGGAAGCGTCGCTGGCGTTCGCGCCGACGCCGCAGGTCACAGCGCGTCGCCTGGTCTTCCGGGGTCCCTACGCCACGGATGCGTTTCACCCGAACTACGACGTGGCGCCTGACGGGCGCGGCTTCGTGATGGTGAAGCCGGTCGGTGAGAATCGCCGCGTGG
The DNA here is from genome assembly GCA_016871855.1 of Gemmatimonadota bacterium. Taxonomy (GTDB): domain Bacteria; phylum Gemmatimonadota; class Gemmatimonadetes; order Gemmatimonadales; family Gemmatimonadaceae; genus PNKL01. The sequence continues at coordinate 3,855 of VHBQ01000034.1, read as the reverse complement.
TCATCGTCGTGAATTGGAGGCGCGAACTGCGCCGCCGGATGGGATTGGAACAATGAACGCGGCATTCCCCGCCCGTACGCCGCGCGATGACGAAGTGGACGTCTACGGCCTCTCCCACGTCGGCAAAGTGCGCAAGGAGAATCAGGACCACTTCCTGATCGCCACGCTGCACCGGCAGGTGAACGTTCTCTATTCCAACCTCGACGACACCGACCACCGCGTGCGCGGCGACGCCCATCGCATTGCGTTCGTTGCGATGGTTGCCGACGGCGTCGGCGGCGGCGTTGGCGGCTCCGAGGCCAGCGCCACCGCCCTCGAGGCGGCGATGCAGTACGTGCACGAGAGCGTGACCGTCTACTACGGCGCGCGGGGGCCGGAGGAGGAGTTCCGTGACCTGCTGCAGCGCGCTGCCATGCGGGCCCACGAGGCGGTGCGCGCCGAGCGCGAGCGCAAGGACATCCGCGGCACGATGGCCACGACGCTCACGGTCTATTTCGGCGTCTGGCCCACGTACTACCTCCTGCAGGTCGGCGACTCGCGGTACTACGTGATGCGCGACGGCGTGCTGCATCAGGTGACGCGCGACCAGACGATGGCCGAGGACCTCGTCGCCCAGGGGGCGATGACGCGGGACGTGGCCAAGCGCACGCCGCTCGCGCATGTGCTCTCCAGCGCGGTTGGCGGCGACACAACCATTCCGGTGGTCACGAAGCACGACTCGCACTGGGACAACGTCCACCTGATCTGTTCCGACGGCCTCACCAAGCATGTCAGCGACGAGCGCATCGCCGAAGTCATCGGGAACATGACCAGCGCCCGCCAGGTGTGCGAGCAACTGCTGCAGGACGCGCTCGACGGCGGCGGGAGCGACAACATCACCATCATCGTGGCGCGCACGGTGCCGGGAGAGCGCTCGTGAAGGGTGAGGGTGCGTCCCGAGACTAGCCCGACGGCGCGGTCTCGATCCGGATCTCCCGCCACGCCCCCGCGCGGAACCGCCAGATGCTCAACGCGGCGCGCGTGAAGTGCCCCAGCACGATCGCCCCCCAGATGTGCGACGGCTCGAGCGTCGTCACGCGCTGCAGCAGGAAGAGTAGGCCGAGGGGAAAGACGAACTGTGACACGATGGAGATGTACAGCGGTCCCTTGGTGTCGCCGGTCCCGGTGAGCCCGCCGGTATAGGCGAGCGCCGTGGTGATGAAGAACCCGCTCACTGCCAGCCAGCGCAGCATCGCCACGCCAATCTCCAGGCTCGCGGCGTCGCGCATCCCGAACAGCCCGAACAGCGCCTCGGGGATCAGCAGGAACAGCGACCCGATGAACGCGGCAATCCCGATGCCGAGCTTGTTCGCCGTGTGCACCGCCTGCACCACGCGCTCGGGCTTTTGCGCGCCGAGGTTTTGCCCGGCGACCGTTGCGGCCGCGCCCATCAGCCCGACGGACGTCCACGTGATGAACGCGAACAGCTCGCTGTACCCCACCGCGTACACGGCCTGCACGTGCCCGCTCTGCGGGAGAGAACCCATGAACCGGAGCATCAGCACGCCGCCGATGTTCATCACCACGCCCTGCACGCCGGCGGGCAGGCCGAACTTGAAGAGCTGCTTCACCACCGGCCAATCCCACGACTTGTCCATGTCCACGTGCCAGTGGATCACGAGCCCGCCGCGCCCCATCAGCCAGAACCCATACGCGGCGGTGATGGCCATCGCGATCACCATCCCCAGCGCCGCCCCCATCGTTCCCAACTGAGGAATCGGCCCGAAGCCGCGGATCAGCAGGATGTTCAGCAGGGGATTCAGCACCGTCAGGATGATCCCCATCCGCAGGCCGGTCTTCGCGTCACCCGCCGCGCGCAGCGCGCCAGCCATCATATAGAACATCATCATCCCGATCCCGCCCACGAACAGCGTGCGCAGGTACGGCAGCGCCTCGCGGCGCACTTCGGGCGTGGCATGCACCAGCTCGAGCAGTGTCGGCGACAGCACCCAGCCGAGTGGCGCGAGGATGAACAGCGCCATCCCGCCGGCGGCGAGGAACGCCTGATACGAGACGTGATTTACCGCCTCGGCGTCGCCAGCCCCCGCGTGCCGCGCGACCAGCACGCCCATCCCCGTGAAGATGGACATGATGAACGTGATGACCACGAGGAAGATCTGGAACGACACACCGACGGCCGCGTTCCCCGCGTAGCCGACGAGGTTGCCGACGAGGGCGTGGTCAATCACGCCCTGAATGCCGCCCATCACGTTCTGGAGAACGCTGGGCCACGCCACGAGCCAGACGGCCACGAGAATCGGCCCGTCGATGATGCGACGGTCGAACGTCTTCTTTTTCGTGGCTCCGGGGGGCGACGACATTCCATAGAAGCAACCCGTCGGCGCGCCCAAAGGCAAGCGATTGCCCCTCGGCGGGCTCTTTCGGTGATGGGGGCGCCGAGCGTATCGTGCAGGATGCGGGCAGCCCTCATCGGAGCCCGCGCGTGCCTGTGACCGCCAAGCTGTCCAAGCTTTTCTATGAACGTCTCGGCGAGCAGATCGCCGACGAACTCGTGGGGTGGTTCAACGCTGTGGATGCGACCTATCGCAACGACCTGCGAGAGCTGAACGAGCTGAACTTCGCGCGCTTCGACGCGAAGCTCGAGCAGCGCTTTGCGCAGTTCGAGCTGAAGGTCGAGCAGCGGATTTCTGCCCTTGAGCTCAAATGGGAGGCGCGCTTCGCCGAGCTCGAGGCCAAGATGGAGCGCCGTTTCGCCGAGCAGTCGCGCTGGCTCTTCGCCGCCTGGGCCACGCTCCTCATCCCCATCATCGGGCTCTGGTTCCGCGGCTAGATTCCCCGGGGTCTCCCACCTGCTACGAGACCTCGATGTCCGCACACATCGCCTTCCTCGGCACCGGTCGCCTCGGCGCCGGCTTTGTCGAAGCCGCGCTCGGCCGCGGTGACCGCGTCTCCGTCTGGAATCGCACCCCCGCCAAGGCGGAGGCGCTGGCCGCTCTGGGAGCCGCCGTCGCGGCGACGGCCGCCGAGGCCGTGCGCGGCGTTGAGCGCGTGCACCTCGTGCTCAAGGACGACGAGTCGGTGGGGCAGGTGATCACCGAGTGCCGTGCGGGACTCGGCGCGCAGACGATCATCGTGGACCACACGACCACGCTCCCCGCGCTCACGGCCGAGCGCGCACGGCGACTCGCCGCGGAGGGGGTGAAGTACCTGCATTGTCCCGTCTTCATCGGGCCCGCGGCGGCGCGCGCGGCGAAGGGGAGCATCCTTGTGGCCGGGCCGCAGGCGCTGTTCGACGCGGTGAAGCCTGCGCTCGAGCTGCAGGCGGCGAAGGTCGTCTACTTCGGCGAGCGCCCCGACCTCGCCGCCATCATCAAGCTCATCGGCAACGCCTATCTCATTGGCACAGGCGCGGTGATGGCCGACTTCATGAGCATCGCGCGCAACAACGGCGTGAGCGCTGAGCAGGCGATGTCGCTGTTCGACTTCTTCGATCCCGCGAACATCATCCAGGTGCGCGGCGCGAGCATGATGAAGGGCGACTTCACGCCGAGCTTCGAGTTGACGATGGCACGCAAGGATGTGGGGCTGATGCTGGAGGCCGCAGGCGATCGCCCGCTGGCCGCGCTGCCGAGCCTCGCCGCGCGGATGGACGCGCTCATCGCCGCGGGGCACGGCGGCGAGGACTTCGCGGTGCTGGCGATTGACGCGATACGATAGACCTCTACCATGAAGCAGTCGTGTTGAAAATCAAGCGGTGGTGGCCAGGGGTGGCTGCCACCGCTGATTTGTTTTGAGCATCGCATTGAGGATGGTGAGCAGTTGGCGCATCACCGCGACGAGGGCGACCTTCGCGGG